>NZ_JBEZDN010000022.1:0-78177 GCF_040648315.1 Pseudonocardia sp. NPDC049154 | reverse complement strand
CCCCGCCCGGGACCGGCCCGGGCGGGGTGGGGACGCCCGGGCCGGTGCGGGTCAGGCGCGCGCCACCGGCACGCCGGCACCCGGGTCGACCCGGGCCGGCTCGCCCTTGCCCGGGCGCACCTCGAAGTCGAAGATCTCCGTCGGCAGGTAGACCGTCGAGCACGAGTTCGGGATGTCGACGACGCCGGACAGCCGGCCCTCGATCGGCGCCGCACCCAGGATCATGTAGGCCTGGATGTCGGAGTAGCCGAACTTCTGCAGGTAGTCGATCGCGTGCAGGCACGCCCGCTGGTAGGACAGGTGCGAGTCCAGGTAGCGCTGCTCGCCGCCGAGGGTCACCGAGGTGCCGGAGAAGGCCAGCCACTCGCTGTACTGCGGGTCCGTGCGGCCCGGCATGAACAGCGCGTTCTCGGACACGCCGAAGGTGTCCATCCCGCCCTTGATCACGTCGACGCCCAGGTCCATGAACCCGCCCATCTCGATGGCGCCGCAGAAGGTGATCTCGCCGTCGCCCTGCGAGAAGTGCAGGTCGCCCATGGACAGGTTCGCGCCCTCCACGAAGACCGGGTAGAAGATCCGTGAGCCCTTGGTCAGGTTCTTGATGTCCTGGTTGCCGCCGTTCTCGCGCGGCGGGGCGGTGCGGGCGGCCTCGCGGGCCACGCGGTCGAAGTCGTCGCCGCCGAGCGCGCCGAGGATCGCCGAGTCCGGGTTCGGCGGCAGGGCGAGCGGCGGCACCCGGTCCGGGTCGGTGTCGATGAGGGCCTGCTCGCGGGCGTTCCACTTGCGGAGCAGGTCGTGCGACGGCGCCGTGCCCATCAGGCCGGGGTGCACGATCCCGACGAAGGACACGCCGGGGACGTGCCGGGAGGTGGCCACGCCGCCGCGGAAGTCCCAGATCACCTTGTAGGCGTCGGGGAACTGCTCGGTGAGGAAGCCGCCGCCGTTGCGGGTGGCGAACACGCCGGTGTAGCCCCAGCCCTGCCCGGCGAGCGGGCCGGAGTCCTCCTGCGGGATGGGCCCGACGTCGAGGATGTCGACGATCAGCAGGTCGCCGGGTTCCGCGCCCTCGACCGAGATCGGGCCGCTCAGTACGTGCACGCTCGGCAGCGGCGCGTTGAGGATGTCGTCGGCGGAGTCGTTGTTGTGGATGGCGCCGTCGAACCACTCCCGGCAGTGCACCCGGAAGGAGTCGCCCGGCTTGACCCGCACCAGCGCGGGGATGTCCGGGTGCCAGCGGTTGTGACCGACGATCCGCTGCTCGGTGAACCTCTTCATCGAGTCCAGGGGGAAGACGACCTCGGGCATGGTGGTACCTCGATTCGTGTGCCGGCGGTACGGGTCAGGTGGAGACGGCCGCGCCGCGGTCCTGCGGCGTGCGCTCCGTCGGCGGGGTGGTGTCCGCGCTCGGGCGGGTCAGACGCGGGAAGAGCAGGCCGAAGACGACGACCCCGAAGATCGCGAGCCCGATGGCCGTCCATCCGGGCGCGATGCCCCACCAGCCGTTGAGCAGCACGAACGCCGGGATCGCCCCGGTCACCCAGCCCTGGATGGCCGCGACCGCACCGGTGTAGCGGCCGATCCGTCCGGCCCCGCGGCCGAGCAGCGCGTAGAACAGCGCCCAGAGGAAGGCCCAGTACAGCCAGATGACGCCGAAGACGGGGTCGCCCGCCTGGAAGAAGTTGAGCGCCGCGTACGCGACCGCGCAGATCGCGACGAACAGCGAGAAGTAGCCGAGGCCGGTGCCGTCGAGCCCGCCCCACAGGTTGCACGCCACGTAGAGGTAGGTGAAGCCGAACAGGTACAGGCCGGAGGCGTTGAGCACGATCGTCGGGTCACCGGCGGCCGTGAAGATCAGGTAGGTCGGGGTGACCACCTGGAGCAGGCCGACGAAGAGGTTCAGGGGTGCCGCGGACTTGGCCTCGACCCAGCCGAGCAGCATCGCGCCGTTCAGGAAGAGCACCGCTCCGACGTACAACAGGCCGACGCTGGCCATGGGATCTCCTCTCCGGGCAGGGCGGACCGCCCCGCGTCCGGTCCGGTCGTCCCGGCCGTGCCGTGGGGAGGCGTGCCCGCCGGGCGGGTCAGGGGCGTGGCAGGCGCCGCTGCGCCGGGGTCGGCGCGACCGTGCGGCCGCCGGTCCTACCGGGTACGCGGGTGACCACCTCCGGCTCGGTGCGGCTGCGCTCCGCCCGGTCGATCGCCTCGACGGCCGCCCGCGGTGCGAGGGAGACCATCGGCGCGGTCCAGACCCGGCGCATCGGCAGGCCGCACACGGGGCACGGCACCACGGCGGGCGCCAGGCCGAAGCCGCGGCGGACGTCGATCGTGCCGTGCTCCTCGCACCGGAACGAGTACGTGGTCACCAGGTGTCGCCCCTTCCCGCTCGACGGGGCGCCGAGAGTTCCAGGGCGCCCGCCGGGCGCATCCGGGCGGAGGGCCCGGCGCGGGCGGGCCGTTGGTCCCTGGGCCGCTCGCCCGGACGCCGTCCGCGATCTCCTCGGCCCGGGCGCGGCGATCTAGGCTCGGGCCCGGGGCCGGCCCGCCCGGGCGCCCGGAACGACGACCGGAACGAGGTGGTCCGAGTGCCCCGGTTCGAGGGCTCCGAGCACGTGCTCGTGTCCCGGCCCGAGCCCGGTGTGGCCGTGCTGGAGCTGGCCCGCGGCAAGGTCAACGCGATCGACCACGCCCTCTACGCCGAGCTCGGCGAGGTGTTCGACGCCGTCGCCGGGGACGAGGAGACCCGCTGCGTGATCCTGACCGGCCGCGGCCACGTGTTCTGTGCCGGCAACGACCTGCGCGACTTCGCGGCGACGGACGCCCGGCACGCCGAGGAGCACATGCGCACGGTGCGGCGCTGCTTCTCGGCGCTGCTCGAGTGCGCGGTCCCGGTCGTCGCCGCCGTGAACGGGCCGGCGCTGGGCAGCGGGCTCGGCCTCGTGGCGTCGTGCGACCTCGTGGTGGCCTCCGAACGCGCCACCTTCGGCCTGCCCGAGATGGGCGTCGGCGTGCTGGGCGGCGGCCGCTTCACCGCCCGGATGCTCCCGCAGCAGGCGGTGCGGCGGCTGTTCTTCACCGCCGAACCGGTCGACGCGGCCACCTTCCGGGACTGGGGCGCGCCGGCCGAGGTCGTCGCGCACGAGGAGCTGCTGCCCGCCGCGCTGCGGCTGGCCCGGTCGGTCGCGGCCAAGGACCGCCACGCCCTCACCCTGGCCAAGCAGTCGCTCAACGGCTGCGAGCCGCTCGACCTCGAACGCGGGTACCGGCTGGAGCAGACGTTCACCGTGCGGCTGTCCGAGCACGCGTCGTCGAAGGAGGCGGTGGCCGGGCGGATGGCGGAGCTGGGCATGACGGAGCGCTGACCTGCCACGACCGGGTGGTCCACGGTGGCCGCCCGACCGTCGAGTGGGCAGGGTGGGGCCGTGCCCACCTCCCGCGCGCGCGGCGACGAGCTACGCCCGATGCTGGCCACCGCCGGCCGCCCGCCCGTCGACCCGGGCTGGGCCGTGGAGTTCAAGTGGGACGGTGTGCGCGCCCTCGTGGTGGTCGAGGGCGGGGGCGTGCGGTTCGTCAGCCGCAACGGCAACGACGTCACCGGCGGCTACCCGGAGCTGGTCGCGGCGGTGCCGACCGACCGGGACCTCGTGCTCGACGGGGAGATCGTGGCGCTCGACGTTGCGGGCCGGCCGGACTTCGGGCTGCTCCAGCACCGCATGCACGTGCGGACCCCGACGGCGACGCTGCTGGAGTCGGTCCCGGTGGAGCTGTACCTGTTCGACGTGCTGCGGATCGACGGCGGGTCGCTGCTCGACGAGCCCTACGACGTCCGCCGCGAACGGCTCCTCGACCTCGGGGTCGACGCATGGCGCCGGGTCTCCGTGCCGCCGTCGTTCACCGACGTCACGCCCGCGCAGGCGCTCGAGGTGGCCCGCGAGCACCGGCTGGAGGGGATCGTCGCCAAGCGCCGCACCTCGCGGTACGAGCCGGGGCGGCGCTCGGCGGCCTGGGTGAAGACGGCGCTGTTCCACGGTCAGGAGGTCGTGCTCGGCGGCTGGACCGCGGGCCGCGGCAACCGCGGCTCCACCCTCGGTTCGCTGCTGCTCGGCGCGCACGACGCCGACGGCCGGCTGCGTTACGTCGGCAACGTGGGCACCGGCTTCACCGAGTCCGCGCTGCGGGCGCTGCTGGACCGGATGGCCCCGCTGCGCCGGGCGGCCAGCCCGTTCGACGAGCCGGTGCCGCGCGACCAGGCCCGGGGCGTCACGTGGATCGAGCCGTGCCTCGTCGGCGAGGTGGAGTACCGCACCCTGACCCACGACGGCCGGCTGCGGCACTCGGTGTGGCGGGGCCTTCGCCCGGACCGCGAGCCGGAGGAGGTGGTGCTGCCGACTCTGTCCGCCAGGGCCGCACCCGCTCGTACCGAGGACCGCGCCGAGGACCGCGCCGAGGACCGCGCCGAGGACCGCGCCGCGTCCGCGCCGCCCGCCGACGAGCCCACCGACGAGCCCACCGACACCGTCACCCCCGAGGAGCTCGCCGCGTTGGACCTGCTGCGCCGCAGGGGCGTCTGGGAGGTCGGGGGCCGCGAGCTGGCGCTGACCAACCTGGACAAGGTGCTGTTCCCCGGGCGGCGCGAGGACCCGCTGACCAAACGCGACGTGATCCGGCACTACACCGCCGTGGCCCCCTACCTCGTGCCCTACCTGCGGGACCGGCCGGTGAACCTGCACCGCTACCCCGACGGCGTCGACCGGCCGGGGTTCTGGCAGAAGGAGGTCCCGTCGCACGCGCCGGAGTGGCTGCGGCGCTGGCGGAACCCGGAGGCCGACCCGGGGGAGACCCAGGTCTACGCGGTGGTCGACTCCGCCCCGGCACTGGTCTGGATGGCGAACTTCGGCGCCCTGGAGCTGCACCCGTGGACCTCCGGGCTGCCCGACGTCCACCAGCCGACCTGGGCACTGATCGACATCGACCCGGGCACGAACAGCACGTTCGCCGACGTCCTCGTGCTGGCCCGGCTCTACCGCACGGCGCTCGACCACCTGGGCGTGCGCGCCGCGCCGAAGGTCACCGGCAAGCGCGGCGTGCAGATCTGGGTGCCGGTCGCGGCGGGCTACACCTTCGCCGACACCCGGCGTTGGGTGGAGCGGCTGTCGAAGGCGGTGGGCCGCACGGTGCCCGAGCTCGTGACGTGGGAGTGGTACACCGACCGCCGCTCCGGGCTGATCCGCCTCGACTACACCCAGAACGCGATCAACAAGACGCTCGTCGCCCCGTTCAGCACCCGCCCCGCGCCCGACGCGCCGGTGTCCGTGCCGATCGAGTGGGACGAGCTCGACGACGAGGACCTGCGCCCGGACCGCTGGACCGTGCGCACCCTGCCGGACCGCCTCGCGGCGCACGGCGATCCGCTCCGCCCGCTGATCGGGCTGCCGCAGACCCTGCCGCCCCTGTAGGCCGGGCCGGGGAAGAACGGAATAGTCGCCGGGCGGACGGGTAGCTCAACCTCGTCGCCCACCATGCTCAACACTCCGCCCCCGGCGACGGGCCCGACGACAGGCAGGACCTCCGACGTGATCCTCTTCTGCCCGCCCGGCGTCTACCGGGCCCAGTCCGACACCGAGCTCCTCTCCGGCAGCCTGTCCCGGCACGCCGCGGGCCGCGACGTCCTGGACCTCGGCACCGGCACCGGTGCCCTGGCCCTCGCGGCCTGGCGCGAGGGCGCGGCGTCGGTGACCGCGGTCGACCTCTCCCGGCGCTGCGTGGCGGCGACCCGGCTCAACTGCCTGCTGCACGGGGCGCCGGTGCGCGTGCACCGCGGCGACCTCTTCGCCCCGCTCCTCGGCCGCCGGTTCGGGATGATCGTGGCGAACCCGCCGTACGTGCCGTCGGAGAGCTCCGTGCTGCCGCGGCACACCCCCGGCCGCAGCTGGGACGCCGGGCCGGACGGGCGAGCGGTGCTCGACCGGATCTGCGACGGCGCCGCGGACCACCTCGAGCCGGACGGCGTGCTGCTGATCGTGCACTCGCAGGTCTGCGGCCCCGAGGCGACGGTCGAGCGGCTGGAGCGCACGGGTCTGGCGGCCGAGGTCGTCGAGCGGGCGCGGATCCCGTTCGGGCCCGTGATGCGCTCCCGCGCGAGCATGCTGGAGAAGCACGGGCTGATCGAGCCGGGCGACAGGTTGGAGGAGCTCGTGGTCGTGGAGGCGCACCGTGGCTGATCCCGAGCCGACGCGCGTCCTGCTCACCGACGAGGGCCCGGCGCTGATCTCCGGGCCCGTCGAGCTGGAGCTGCCCGACGGCACCCGCGTCCGCTCCGACCGGGCCGTGACGGCCGTCTGCCACTGCCGGCGCAGCAAGCGCTACCCGATCTGCGACGCCAGCCACCGCCGCAAGGTGCGGCAGGAAGGACCCGACGCGTGACCAGCACCCTCGCACCGAGCTTCCTGGACCAGGCGGGGTCGCCGGAGCTGCCCGCACCGCGCGGCCCGCTCTCCGACGCCGTGATCGGGGCGCTGCGCGGCGGCCCGCTCGGCCCCGTGGACGCCGCCGGCGCCGAGCCCTACGGCGACGACCTGCAGCTCGCCCTGCACTGTTGCTACGAGCTGCACTACCGGGGCTTCGCCGGGGTCGACGCCGAGCGCGAGTGGGACCCGGAGCTGCTGGGCGTGCGCCGTGACCTGGAGCGGGTGTTCCTCGCCGCGCTGCGGGCGGACGTCGAGCCCGGGGACGACGTCGCCGCCGAGGTGGACGCCCTGCTCGTCGAGCCGATCGGGCCCGGTGTACGCGGGGTGTCGCACCACCTGCAGCGCGAGGGCACGCTCGAGCAGCTGCACGAGTACGTGGCGCACCGCTCGATCTACCACCTCAAGGAGGCCGACCCGCAGGCCTGGGTGATCCCGCGGCTGAGCGGCGCGGCCAAGGCCGGGCTCGTCACCGTGGAGCACGACGAGTACGGCTCGGGGCGGCCCGAACGCATGCACGCGCTGCTGTTCGCCGAGATGATGACCGAGCTCGGGCTGTCCGACGCGTACGGCGCCTACGTCGAGCACGTGCCGGGCGAGACCCTCGCCGAGGTCAACCTGATGTCGCTGTGCGGTCTGCACCGCAGCCTGCGCGGCGCGTCCGTCGGCCAGTTCGCCATGGTGGAGCTGACCTCGTCGCCGGGATCGGAACGCCTGGTCCGCGGCATGCGCCGGTTGGAGTGCGGCCCCGCCTCGATCCGGTTCTACGACGAGCACGTGGAGGCCGACGCGGTGCACGAGCAGGTCGTGCGGCGCGGCGTCCTGGCCCCGCTGCTGGCGGCGGAGCCGGAGCTGGCCCCGGACGTCGTGTTCGGGATCCGGGCCAGCCTGTTCCTGGGCGAGCGGATGGGGGAGCGGCTGCTGGGCTGCTGGGACCGCGGCGAGAGCAGCCTCCGCATGCCGCTGGCGTAGGTCGCGCCCACCATGGGCGCCATGGACACCGAGATCCTTCCGGTCGACGACTCGTTCTGGGACGACGGCGCGCTGCTGGCCGAGTGCCTGCGCGAGCCGGTGCCCCGGATCCCGCCGCACTTCGGGTACGACGCCCTCGGGTCGCAGCTGTTCGAGGCGATCACCGAGCTGCCCACGTACTACCTGACACGGGTGGAGCGGACCCTGCTCGAGCGGTACGCCGGGGAGATCGCGGCCGCGCTGGACACGCCCCGGCTGGCCGAGCTGGGCAGCGGCAGCGGGAAGAAGACCCGGCTGCTGCTCGACGCCTGCCTGCGCCTGCGGCCGACCACGTACCTCCCGGTGGACGTCAGCCGGGAGATGCTGGAGCACAGCGCCGCGGAGCTCACGGCCGCCCTGCCCGGGCTGGTCGTGCGCGGGCTGTGGGGCCGGTACGAGGCGGGGCTGGCCCGGCTGCGCACGGACGGGGAGCCGGTCGTCGTCGCGTTCCTGGGGAGCAACGTCGGCAACACGACCCCTGCCGAGCGCGACGCCCTCTACGGCGAGATCGCCGCCGCGCTGCGGCCGGGCGACGGCCTGCTCGTCTCGGCCGACCTGGTGAAGCCGCCCGCCGAGCTGGAGCGCTGCTACAACGACCCGCCGGGGCACGACGCCTTCCGCCGCTTCCGGCTCAACCACCTCAGCCACCTCAACCACCGCTTCGGGGCGGACTTCCGGCTGGAGCGCTACGAGCCGCGGGCGTACGCCGTCGGCCCGGTCGTCGAGGGGCACCTCGAGGTGCTGGCGGACCACACCGCCGCGCTCCCGGCGCTCGGGACGGAGCTGGACCTGCGCCGCGGCGGTTCGATCAACGTCGGCTTCTCGGCGAAGTTCGAGCCGGAGGGGATCGCCGCCGAGGTGGGCCGGCACGGCTTCACGCCGCAGGCCGAGTGGGTCGACGACGAGCACGCGTACGGGATCTTCCTGTACCGCCTCGCCCGTCAGGTCCAGTAGAGCAGCCGCCCGGCCGGCAGCAGGTCGGCCAGTGCGGCGGTGAACCACGTGCGCAGCTCGGCCATCTCCGCGGCCGGATACACGTACTTCACCGCGCCGAACCTGCCGTGCTTGCGGGAGCGCCGCTCGGGGTCCATCTCCAGCCGGGTGCGCGGGTACCAGCCCTCGAGCACCTCCTTGGAGCCCGGGGTGAACCGGTGGGTGATGCACTCGACGGTGAGGTCGAGCCCCGGCACGCCGTCGAGCTCGGCGGCGGCGTCGGCGAGCAGCGCGGTGTACCGCTCGCGCCAGCCGTCGACCGGCATGATCGGCGCGATCGTCAGGCCGACGGGGTAGCCGGCCCGGGCCAGCGCGCCGAGCCCGGCGAGCCGTACCGCCACCGGGTCGGTCCCGCCCTCGAAGCGGCCCGCGACGGCGTCGGCGGTGACCGACGCGCGGATCCGGGTGCGGCCGTGGTGGGGCAGGTCGAGCAGCGGCTGCACCGCACCGAACTTGGTGGTCGCCCGCAGCTGCACGGGACCGCCGAAGTCGTGCGTCCCGACGTGGGTGATCGCCGCGGCGAGGCTGCCGGTGACGTGCTCGATGCCGAGCGGGTCGGTGTAGCAGGAGGCCTCGAAGGTGGTGCCCTCGTGGCCGCGCGCCTCGGTACCCGAGGTGACGGCGCCGGTGCCGACGTGGGCGTCCAGGCCGGCGAGGATCGTGTCGAGGTCGGCGTACACCCGGGTGACGGGCGGGCCGCCGAGCGAACCGGCCAGGTAGCAGTACTGGCAATGCGCGGGGCAGCCGCGGGCCAGGTCGACGCGCCAGTCCGCGCTGGGCGGGATCGGCTGGAGCTTCCGGGCCGACGGCGGGCTGACGACCACGGCGAGCGTGGACTTGGCCCGCGCATAGGTGGCCCGCTCGTCCGCGCCGCGCAGGCCGGTGAGCCGGTCGGAGCGGAGGAACTCGACGTCGTCGACGCCCGCGGCCCCGCAGCGGGCGAGGATCCCGGCCGTGTGCGGGAGCTCGGCGGCGGAGCGGGTGACGACGACGTGCTTCGGCACCCAGAGCCGGGTGCGGAGGGGTGTGCTCATCTCACCTGTGGACAACACGCGCGGGGAGCCGCGCCGTCCCATGGAGGAACGAGACGTGCGCGACTCCCCGAGGTCAGGAGGGGTCTACTCGACGCCCACGGTCTCCTTGGCCAGCGACGCGAAGTGCGTCTGCGCGGCGGAGACCACGCTCGAGCGGTTCTTGTGCTGCTCCTCGTACCGGATCACGGCCCGGACGCCGTCCGCGGTGCGGAGCTTCCGGATCGTGGCGACCGCGTCCTGGACGCCCTTGGCGTCGTAGTCCCGGGTCGGCAGCTGGACGGCGCGGGTGACCCCGCCGGGCTCGGCGCGGCGCTCGGCCTTGTCGCCGTTCTACCGCAGCTCGCGGCGCACGGCGTAGGTGCGCGCCTGCGCCACTCTCGTGCGGGCGATCTGGACCTCGGTGCGGGTGAGCTGCTCGAGGGTGCGGAGCTGGCTGATGACGGCGGCGTTCGCCATGGGATGACCTTCCTCGTGCGTCGGTGAGGGCGTGCGATTCGGGTTGTCACCCACGGGTTTGCACGTGATCGACGCCGCGACACCCGGCCCCCGGGGAGGCCTGGCTCACTTTCCCGGGGTGCGATCATCGGTCGCGGCGGAAGGAGCACCGGATGCGGGCGTACGGCTTCACGGCGGTGGGCGGACCGGAGAACGAGGCGTTCCTCGAGGTGCCGGTCCCGGAACCGGGTCCCGGCGAGCTGCGCGTGCGGGTGCGCGCGGCCGGGGTGAACCCGGGCGACTGGCGGCTGCGGGAGGGCTCGTACGGCACGGTCGGGACGGCGGTGCTCGGCCGCGAGGTCGCCGGGACCGTCGTGGCCCTCGGTGAGGGCGTCGACGCGTTCGCGGAGGGCGACGAGGTCTTCGGCGGCTGCCCCGGGATGGTCGGCGGGTGGGCCGAGGAGGCCCTGGTCACGGCCTCGTTCGCGGCTGACCGGCCGGAGGGCGTCCCGCCGGAGGTCGCGGCGGCCCTGCCGGTGGCGGCCGGGACCGCGTACGACGCGCTCGAGAACCTGAAGCTCACCCCGGGCTCGACGCTGCTGGTCAACGGCGCGGGCGGCGGGGTCGGCGTGCCCGTCGTCCAGCTCGCCCGGGCCCGCGGGATCCGCGTGGTCGGCACCGCGAGCCCGGCCAAGCGCGACCTGGTCGCCGGGCTCGGCGCCACCCCCGTGGCGTACGGCGAGGGCGTGCTCGACCGGATCCGGGAGGCGGCGCCGCAGGGGATCGACGCCGTGTTCGACCTGGTCGGGGGCGAGGCCCTGCGCACCGTCGCCACACTGCTCACCGACCGGACCATGCTCCTGTCGGTCGCGGACAAGCCGCTGGTCAAGGAGCTGGGCGGTCGGGACGTCGTGCGTGACCGCAGCACCGCCGTCCTCACCGCGCTGGTCCGGCTGGTCGAGGAGGGCGCGCTGGACCCGCACGTCACGCGGGTGCTGCCGCTCGACGAGGCCGGGGCCGCGCTCGCCGAGGTGGAGGCGGGACACGCGCAGGGCAAGGTGGTCCTCGTGATGCCGACCGCGGCCCCGCCCACCTGACGTCCGGGCGGGAGGCGCGCATGGAGGGGACCCCGTCCGAGCGGCTGGCGGACATGCTGGCCGGGCACGTCGTGGTCACGATGGTCGCGCTCGGGCACCGCCTGGGCCTGCTCGACGCGCTCGCCGCGGGACCGGCGTCGGCCGCGGAGATCGCGGCGCGGGCCGGGGCCGACGCGCGGTACGTCCGCGAGTGGCTGGGTGCCCTGGTCGGCGCCGGTTTCGTCGAGGTCGACGCGACCGGCGGGACCTTCCGCTTCGCCGAGGGCGCCGAGGGCGTGCTGAGCGGTCCGACGGCCGCCAACCTCGCCCCGACCGCCGACATGCTCGTGCGGCTGACCGGGATGGCGCCCGAGGTCGGCGCGCGGTTCGGCGACGGCGCGGGAATCCCGCCGCACGTCTACGCGGAGCGGGCCGGCGAGGCGCTCGGTGCTTCCCGCCGCCGGCTCTACGAGGAACGGTTCGTCGCGGGCTTCCTCGACCCGGTCCCGGGGCTCGCCGACCGGCTGCGCGCCGGGGCCCGGGTGCTCGACGTCGGGTGCGGCACCGGGCAGGTGGCGCGGCTGGTGGCCGACGCGTTCCCGGCCAGCACGGTGACGGGCGTGGACGTCGTCCCCGAGGCCGTCGCGGCGGCCGAGGCCGGACGCGGGGAGCGGCAGAACCTGCACTACCGGGTCGCCGACGCCGCCGCACTCGACGGGGCACCGGGATCGGTCGACGTCGTGCTGGCCGTGGACGTGGTGCACGACCTCACCGACCCCGGGGCGGCGCTGCGCGGGATCCGGCGGCTGCTCGCGCCGGACGGGCTGTTCGTGATGGTCGACATCTCCTACACCGGGCACCTGCCCGACCTGGCCGGCGACCCGGGCGCGACCTCGGCCTTCGGCATCTCCGTGCTGCACTGCCTGCCCGTCTCGCTCGTCGACGGCGGGGCCGGGCTCGGCGCGATGTGGGGGCACGAGCGCGCGGAGGCGCTCCTGGCCGAGACGGGGTTCGCCGTCGTCGCCCGCCTGCCCACGCCGCGCCCGCAGAACGCGATCTACGCGGCGCGGCCGGTGGATGCCTAAGCTGCGACCGGCCGGTCCCGACGACGAGATCCCGGGGGTGCGCGGATGCGCCTGGAGACCCTGCTGCCACTGGGGAAGGTCGATCCCGGGCTGCGCACGCCCGACACCCCGCTCGACATCTGGTCGGTGGGGGAGAACGCGGCCCTCCTCGAGGAGATCGGGTACGGCGGGCTCGTCGTCGAGGAGACCAAGGACGACCCGTTCGCCGTCCTGACGCTCGCGGCGCAGGCGACCACCCGCCTGCGGCTCGGCACCGCGGTCGCGATCGCCTTCCCGCGCAGCCCCACGATCACCGCGCTGCACGCGTGGACGCTGCAGAAGCTCTCCCGCGGCCGGTTCACCCTCGGCCTGGGCTCGCAGGTCCGCGGGCACATCACCCGCCGCTACGGCATGCCGTGGTCGCCGCCCGGCCCGTGGATGCGCGAGTACGTGCGGGCCGTGCGCGCGGTGTGGCACACCTGGCAGACCGGCGAACCGCTGGACTTCCACGGCGAGCACTACGACCTCACGCTCATGGTCCCGCTGTTCGACGCCGGCCCGATCGAGCACCCGCAGATCCCGGTCCACCTGGCCGCGGTGAACCCGTACATGTGCTCGGTGGCCGGCGAGGTCGCCGACGGTGTGCGCCCGCACCCGGTCTGCACGCCGTCGTACATCGCCGAGGTCATGCTGCCGGCGGTGCAGCGCGGCGCCGCCCGCTCCGGCCGGTCGCTCGCGGACTTCCGGGTCTGCATGAAGCCGCTGGTCGCCTCGGCCCGCACCGCCGAGGAGCTGGCGGTGAAGGTCCGCGACGCCCGCGCCCGCATCGCCTTCTACGCCTCCACGCCCGGCTACCGGGCGGCCTTCGAGCACCTCGGGCTCGGCGACCTGGCCACCGAGGCCGCGGTGCTGTCCAAGGCGAAGCGGTGGGAGGAACTGCCCGGCCTGATCGACGACGACGTCCTGGACCGGTTCGCCGTGATCGGGACCTACGACGAGATCGGGCGACGGCTGCTGGACCGCTTCGGCGGCGTGGTCACGGACGTCGAGTTCTCGATCGCCGTGCGCGACGACGAGGACCGCGCGACCCTGGCCGGGCTGGCCCGCACGATCCAGGCGCACGACGACGCCGAGGCACGTCGGGCGATCGCCGGGGCCGCCGACGTGCGGGACTATCGGGAGGCGCCGAGCCGTTGACGATCGTGGGACTGCACGACGAGAAGGGAGCAGTGATGAGCCGCTACGAGAAGGCGATCCTGGCAGGGGGCTGCTTCTGGGGCATGCAGGACCTCATCCGCAAGCAGCCGGGCGTGGTGTCCACGCGCGTCGGCTACACGGGTGGGGACGTCCCGAACGCCACCTACCGCAACCACGGCACGCACGCCGAGGGCATCGAGATCGAGTTCGACCCGGAGCGGACCAGCTACCGCGCGCTGCTGGAGTTCTTCTTCCAGATCCACGACCCGACCACCAAGAACCGGCAGGGCAACGACATCGGGATGTCGTACCGCTCGGCGATCTACTACCTCGACGACGAGCAGAAGCGCGTCGCCGAGGACACCATCGCCGACGTGGACGCCTCCGGTCTCTGGCCGGGCAAGGTCGTGACCGAGGTCGAGCCGGCGGGCGACTTCTGGGAGGCCGAGCCCGAGCACCAGGACTACCTGGAGCGGATCCCGTGGGGCTACACCTGCCACTTCCCGCGGCCCGACTGGGTACTGCCGAAGCGGGCCGAGTCGAAGGCCTGATCGACCACCGACCGAACGGCGCTGTCGCTTACTGGACGTGAGGGACAGCGCCGTTCGCGTGTTCACGCGTGGTCGGGGCGGCCCCACTCCTGCGGCGAGGTGTACTGCAGCAGGTTGTAGAGCCGCTTCTGCACCGTGGCGATCTCCCGCACCGACTGCGCGACCAGGCTGCGGTCGAGCGGGGTGAGCCGGCGCATCCACACGACGTCGGACACCGGCTCGCCGCGGTCGAACTGCGCGAGCTGCTGGCGCAGCCGCACCCGCTGGAGCACCTCGAACACCTCGATCAGGGTGGTGCCCTGGTCGCGGGACAGCAGCATCGAGCCCGCCGCCGCGGCCAGCCGGGCCCGCGTGGACAGCTCGGGGGACCGGACGCTCAGCGCGGCCCACCGGGCGATCTCGACGACCGGGCGCAGGGCGTGGGCCTTCAGGTCGAACGTGCCGCCGCGCCCGGCGAGCACATCGCGCACCGAGCGCAGGTGCGCCCGGTGCGACAGCGACTCCCGGACCAGCAGCTTCATGGTGGCCGGATGGTCGCGCACGCCGGCGAACACCTCGGTCACCACGGGCCGGGCGGGGTCGCCCTGGATGGGGCGGCCGTCGAGCAGCAGGGACGCCATCAGCATCCCCTGGCCGTCCAGGGGCGAGACCAGCCACTGCTCGGCGGCCGCGCGCCACTGCGCCCGCGTGCGCGCGAAGGTGGGCGACGCCGGGGTGGCGCCGTGCGCGTCGACCCGGAGGCCCGCCCGGCGCAGCACGTCCGCGACCTCGGCGAACGCGCCCCGGTAGGCCGCCGCCCGGGGCGCGTCGACGGACTCGGCGAACACCACCGCGGAGTCGATGTCCGAGCCGAGAGTGGGTTCGCGGCGGGCGTTGCTGCCCAGCAGCATCCAGGTGACCTCGGCCTCGTCGAGGTCCGGGCGCCCGGCGAGGACCAGGGTGAGGACCCGCCGCATCACGGCGTCGACCACGGTGGAGTACACCGCCGTGGTCTCCGAGGCCTCCCGCCGCTGGCGCACGAGGTCGCCGAGCAGGAGCGGGAGCTGGCGGGCGAGGGTCACCACCTCGTCGAGCCGCTCGGCGCGCACCACCTGCTCGCGCAGGACCACGCCGGCAGCCGACGGTGAGGCGAGGAAGTCCTGCGGGTCCACCGCGCCGCGCAGCCTGCCGTCCGGGTCGACGACGAGCAGCAGGTCGAGCCGGTGCTCGGTGAGCTCCTGCAGCACGTCGGCGGTGGGGGTGCCGGTCCGCACGGTGCGGGCCACCGGGGTCATGACCTCGGTGACCGGCGTGTCCCCGGGCCGCCCCTCGGCCACCACCCGCGCGCGCAGCACCGCGTCGGTGACCAGCCCGAACCGGCCGTCGCCAGCCGGGACGGCGACGTAGCCCGCCCTCCGCTCGGTCATCAGCCGCGCCGCCTCGGCCACCGTGGTCTCCGGCGTACCGAGGACGGGCTCGGACACGACCAGCTCGTCGACGGTCCGGAAGCGGGGCGCTGGACCCGTGCGGCTGCGGGCGGCGAAGAGGTCGTGGGCGAGCAGCCGGACGCCGGCGGGGGAGGAGAACGCCGAGGCCACGGCCTTGCGCGGGATCCGCACCAGCCGGACCGGGCCGAGCGCCACCGCCCGCGGGCCGACGGCCGCACCGGTCAGCACGGACGTCTGCCCGAAGACCCCGCCGCGGCCGACCGTCTCGTCGGCGGGCCGGTCGCAGGCGTCGTCGACGGTCCACATCTCGACCTGGCCGGAGAGTACGACGTGCACAGCCTCGCCGGCCTGCGCGAACGCGTCGAGGATCTGCGCGCCCGCCGGGTAATCGACGACCTCGGCCGCCTCGGCGACCCGCCGCAGCTCACGCTCCGGGAGCGAGCTGAACGGCGCGGTCCGCCCCAGGAAGCCGGCGAGATCGTCCACGGACGCCATCGTGGCAGGCGCCGGCCACGAATCGGTCGATCCGGGCGGCCGGACCGCCGTCAGCCCATGTCGGGCCAGGTGAGCGTCGCGGCGCCCCAGGTCGCCCCGCCGCCGAACGCGGTGAGCACGACCTTGTCGCCGGGCCGCAGGAGCCCGCGGTCGTGCGCATCGGACAGGGCGACCGGGATGGAGGCGGCGGCGGTGTTCCCGACGCGGTCGAGGTTGGCCACCACCCGGTCCGCGGGCACGCCGAGCCGGTGGGCCACGGCGTCGAGGATCCGGCGGTTGGCCTGGTGGCCCACGAACCGGTCGACCTCGTCGACGGCCCAGCCGGTCCGGCCGAGGATCTCCCGGGTGGAGCCGGTCATGCGGTCGACGGCCTGCCGGTACACGGCCTGGCCCTGCATGGTGAACCAGCGCTCGTCGGAGCCCGGCTCGCGGGAGCCGCCGCCGGGGGTGATGATCAGGTCCTCCTGGCCGCCGTCGCTGCCGAGCACGACGTCGTGCACGGACCCGCCGCCGGCCCGGAGCACCACGGCCCCGGCACCGTCGCCGAAGAGGAAGGCGGTGCGGCGGTCCGTGGGGTCGACGATGGTGGAGAACGTGTCGGCGGCGACCAGCAGCACGGAGTCCGCGGCGCCGGCGGTGATCATGGCGCTCGCCGTGGACAGGCCGTAGAGGAACCCGGAGCACACGGCGTTGACGTCGAAGGCCGGGACCGTGCCCAGGCCCAGCCGGTGCGCGACGAGCGGCGCGGTGGCCGGGCATGTCCGGTCCGGGGTGGTGGTCGCGAGCACGACGAGGTCGACCTCGCCGGTGCCGCCGGTGTGCAGGTCGGCCTTGAGCGCGCGGGCGCCGGCCTCGGCGGCCAGGTCGGAGGTCGCGGTGCCGGGGTCGACGTGGTGGCGGGTGGCGATGCCGCTGCGGCTGCGGATCCACTCGTCGGACGTGTCGAGCGTCCTGGCGAGGTCGTCGTTGGTGACGACCCGGGCGGGCAAGGCGTGCCCGAGTCCGGTGAGGCGCGGAGCGCGGTCCTGCATTCGTGGCACCCGGTTCCGAGTCGGCGACGGCATACCGGGTCGAGTGTCGTGCCTCGCCCCGCGTACCCACAACCGGGCTGTGACCTGCGAAGCTCCGAAGCAGCGCTCTACTCGTCGGTAGGGCGATCACGCGCGGGGGAATCGGCGCCGCGGGTTCCGGACCGAGCGGCGGTGCGGGCGTGGGATCCACTTGGGTTTTCGTGCGCAACTCTTCGTGCGACACTCTCCGGGCCGACATCCCCGAGGACGAGGAGTGCTGCACCGATGGAGTGGACCGGAGCCCGCTACGCCGACCGGCCGACCGTGGAGGTCGAGACCTGGGTCGACGCGCCGCCGGAGCGGGTGTGGCCCGCGGTGGTCGACGTCGAGGCGATGCCCGGGCAGAGCCCCGAGGTCCAGCGGGTGGAGTGGCTCGAGGGCGGCGTCCCGGCGGTGGGGGCGCGGTTCCGGGGGTACAGCGCGCACGACGCGCTGGGGGAGTGGTCCACGGTCTCGCACGTGGTCGAGTGCGAGGAGCCGCGGGTGTTCGCGTGGGCCGTCGAGGACCCCGAGAACCCCACCGCGACCTGGCGGTTCACCCTCGAACCCGCCGACGGCGGCACCCGGCTGCGGCAGTGGATGCGGATGGGCCCGGCGCGGTCGGGGCTGAGCCTGGCGATCGACCGGATGCCCGACAAGGAGCAGAAGATCGTCTTCGTCCGGCTGCGGGAGTTCGAGGCGAACATGACCGGCACCGTCGAGGCGATCAAGAAGCGCGTCGAGGGCGCCTGATGCGCACCGCCACCACGGTCGAGGGCTCGGGCGGTGACTTCCGGCGGACCGTCGAGCTCGTCGTCGAGGCCGAGAAGCTGGGCATGGACGCGGTGTTCGTCGCCGAGGCCTGGGGGTCGGACGCCCCGTCGGTGCTCGGGTACCTGGCGGCGCGCACGGAGCGGATCACCCTCGGCTCCGGCATCGTGCAGGTGGGCACGCGTACGCCGGTCGCGATCGCGCAGGCGGCGCTCACGCTGGCGGACATGTCCGAGGGCCGGTTCGTCCTGGGCCTCGGCCCGTCCGGCCCGCAGGTCCTGGAGGGCCTGCACGGCGTCCCGTTCGCCCGTCCGCTCACCCGGACCCGCGAGACGATCGCCGTGATCCGGCAGGCGTTCGCGGGGGAGAAGATCGCCCTCGACGGCGAGACCGTGCACATCCCGCTGCCCGGCGGCGAGGGCCGGCCGATGCGGCTGTCCACCGCGCCGAACCCGGACATCCCGATCTACCTCGCCACCCTGTCCCCGCGGATGCTGCGGCTCACCGGCGAGACGGCCGACGGCTGGCTCGGCACGAGCTTCGTCCCCGAGGGCGCCGCGGCCTACTTCGGCCCGCTCGACGAGGGCCTGACCGCGGCCGGCCGCACCCGCGCCGACCTCGACGTCTGCCAGGGCGCGGAGGTGGCCTTCGCCGCCGACGAGGACGAGCTGCACGGGATGGTCGCCGAGCGGAAGCAGGGCCTGGCGTTCAGCCTCGGCGGGATGGGCTCGGCGAGCACCAACTTCTACAACGAGGCCTACAGCCGGCAGGGCTGGGCCGAGGTCGCCGCCGAGGTCCGCGAGCGGTGGCAGGCCGGTGACCGCGCCGGGGCGGCCGGGCTCGTCACGGACGAGATGGTGCTGGGCACCACGCTCATCGGGACCGAGGACATGGTCCGCGCCCGGCTGCGGGTCTGGCGGGACGCGGGCGTCGACACCGTGCGGCTCTACCCGGCCGGCGACACCCTCGACGCGCGGCTGACGACGCTGGGCCGGGCTCTCGACCTCGTCCGGGAGATCGGCCGGTCGGACGCCCGTTGACCGGCCGTTCGCTGCGGTGAACAATCGTCGCCCTCGCGGAGGGAGCCGACGATGGCGTGGAACCTCAGGGGACGATTCGTCGAGACGTGTTCGTGCGAGCTGATGTGCCCGTGCAACCTGACGCTCGACCACGGCGCCACCTACGACTTCTGCCGGGCGACCCTGGCCTTCGACATCGCCGAGGGCGAGATCGACGGCACGGACGTCCGGGGCCGCCGGGTGGTCGCGATCATCGACACGCCGAAGGTGATGACGGACGGCAACTGGCGCCTCGGGATGTTCGTCGACGACGAGGCCACCGACGAGCAGTTCGACAAGCTGGTGAAGGTGTTCGGCGGGCAGCTCGGGGGCCCGATGGCCGCGCTGGGTCCCCTCGTGGGCGAGGTCGTCGGGATCGAGCGGGCCGTGATCGAGCTGGATCACGACGGGCTCCGGCACAGCGTGCGCGTCTCCGACAAGATCGACTTCGAGGTCGAGGACATCGTGCCGTTCGGCGCCGAGGACGGGCGGCCGGTGCGCTTCGACGGCATGTTCCACCCGGCCGGCCCGAACCTGACCATGGCCGAGGCGCGGCGCTCGCGGATCGACGCGTTCGGCATCCGGTACGAGGGCAAGACCGGGCTGTCCACGTCCGACTTCTCCTGGGCCGCCTGACCCGATGAGCGCTCCGGCGCAGGACCCCGGCCGAACCGGCGGTCTCGCGCCGGCCTATGCCGCCGTCCGGGCCCGGCTCGGACTGGTCGTCGTCCTCTTCGCCCTCGCCGCGCTCGCCTGGTGGTGGACGGCCGGCCGGATGCAGGGTATGGACGAGGGGCCGTGGACCGGCCTGGGCGAGCTCGGCTGGTTCCTCGGCATCTGGGTCGTGATGATGGCCGCGATGATGTTCCCGGCGGTCTCCCCGACCGTCGCGCTGTACTCCCGCCTGACCCGCGAGCGGTCCCCGGTGTCCCCCCTGTTGTTCACCGCGGGGTACGTCCTGACCTGGACCGGTGCGGGCCTGGTTGCCTTCGCGATCGCCACGACGGCCAGGTACGTCCCCGGGGACCTCACCGCGTGGGACGGTGCGGGACGGTGGATCGCCGGGGTCACCCTCGTCGTCGCGGCCGTGTACGAGCTGACGCCGCTCAAGGACGTCTGCCTCGCCAAGTGCACGAGCCCGCTCGGGTTCCTGCTCACCTCCTGGCGCGAGGGCCCCTGGGGTGCCGTGCGAATGGGTGCGAAGAACGGGGCCTGGTGCGTCGGGTGCTGCTGGGCGCTCATGGCGTCGCTGTTCGCGCTGGGGGTCATGAGCATCACCTGGATGGCCGCCGTCGCCGGGCTCATCACCCTCGAGAAGACGCTGCCGTGGCGCCGGATCACGACCTACGCGACGGCGGTCCTGCTGCTCGCGCTCGGCGTGCTGCTCCTCGTCGCCCCCGACGCGGTGCCGGCGCTCACCGTGCCCGGCGCCGCACCGATGGACGACATGTCCTAGATCCCGTACTCCCGCAGCTTCCGGTAGAGCGAGGACCGGGCGATCTGCAGCTGCGCGGCGGCCGCGACCTTGTTGCCCCCGCAGTCCCGCAGGGCCTCCCGGATGGCGTCGGCCTCGGCGGCCTCCATCGGGGTCAGCCGGGTCCGCGGGGCGTCGGCACGGAGCCGGGCGGGCAGGTCGTCGGCGTCGACGACGGCGCGGTCCTGCCGGGCCAGCCAGCGCGCCACTCCCGCGAGCTGGCGGAGGTTGCCGGGCCACGGGTGCCGGCGCAGCAGCTCGGTCGCGGCGGGGGTGAGCCGGGGCCGCGGGGCACGGCGGTCGACCGTCAGCGCGTCGAGCAGACCGTCGAGCAGCGCGGGGATCTCGTCGGCCCGGCTGCGCAGCGGCGGCACGACGACGGCGTCGAGGCCGAACCGGTCGAGCAGCGCCTGCTGGGCCGGGCCGGCCGCGGCGGGGTCGCCCGACCAGGTGCCGCCGATCCGGGCAGGATGGCCGACGTCGTCGAGCAGCGCGCCGAGGGCCGCACAGGCCGCGTCGTCGAGCGTGTGGAGACGGGGCAGGGCCACCCCGTCCCGCAGGGCGGCCCGCACCCCGTCGAGCCAGGCCGGCAGGCCTGTCGTGGGCACCCGCGCGGCGTCGTGCACCGCGAGGCCCAGGCCGCGGAGCAGGGTGGTCTTGCCGGTGCCCGGCTCGCCGTGCACGAGCAGCGGCTCGCCCCCGAGCCGGCGGCGCACGGTGTCGGCGAGCCCGTCGCCCGACGCGGGGGCGGCCGGCAGGTTCGTGGGTACGGCGGGCCGCTCACCGGCCTCCGGGACCGTGACGATCAGGCCGACGGTCCGGCCCGCCGAGGTCACGGTGCGGCAGCGGACCTCCGGCCCGTGCGGTCCGGCCGGGACGGTCACCTCGGTGGCGCCGGCCAGCTCGTCCTGCGCCCGGGCCCACCAGGCCCGGTGGTCCAGCTCCAGGCGGGCGCCGGCGCGGTTGGCGATGAGGATGTCGCCGTCGAGCACCACGACCGCCGCCGCGCTGCGCCGCCGGGCGCTGAGGTAGTGCCGGAACAGCTCGCGCTCGCGCGCGCTGCTGGTGCCGTAGAGCTCGGCCTCGATCTCCCGCACGAGCTTGAGCAGCGTGGGCCGGACCAGCGGGTTCGCGTCCTCGGCACGGCAGGTCATGTTCAGCGCGCCGAGCACGCGCCGGGTCATGGGGTGCCGCACCGGCGCGGCCGCGCAGCTGAACCCGTGCAACGCGCCGGAGTAGTGGTCCGCGCCGGTCACGACGACGGGGCGGGCGGTCTCGAGCGCCGTGCCGATCCCGTTGGTGCCGACGTGCTCCTCGGCCCACTGGGTGCCGACCACGACCGAGCGCCGGTCGAGCCGGCGGCGCAGGTCGTCCGTGTCCGTCCAGCGCCACAGGACCGTGCCGGTGGGGCCGGTGAGCAGCAGGCTCGTGTCGGCGCCGACCAGGGTGTCCGCCGCGGCCTCCAGCACCGGGGTCGCAGTGCGGCTGAAGCGGCTCTGCTCCGGCGGCGCCTGCGGCAGCTCGAGCTGGTCGGGGTCGACGCCGGAGAGCCGCGAACGCCGCCAGGACTCCACTATCTCGGCCCGGCGCGGGATCCGCCCGACCTCGCCGGCGAGCAGCCGCTCCCGGTCCCTGTCGATCATCCGTTGATCACCGCCCGCGCACCGCCGCGCAGCACCGTCGCCGTCGGACGTCCGACGCTACACGGCGCCGGGAGGCCGATCACCTCGACGAAGGGTGAGGATCCGCGAGGTCAGGACAGTGCGCGCAGCTCGCCGCGTGCGGGTTCGGCCAGCGACCGCACCACGTCCCACAGCTGGTCCTCGTCCATCGACATCACCGTGGCGAGCGCCGCGGGGACGGTCGCGTCGTCGTTCTGGGGGAGCCGGTCGTCGTCGACCATCACGCACACCTCCGTGCTCGGGCCAGACGGTCTCTACCCCCGCAACGAGCCCGGTATGCAGCCCGGCGATACGCGGACCCGGAGGCGTCGACGAGCGGTGGCGGAGGTGTCGCGCGCGCGGGGGCGGGTACGCCCACCGATGGTGGCGGCACGCCCGGCGCCGCCGGCCCGCCCACCACGCGAGCCACATCGAGCGATCGACGAGGAGGCGCACCCCGTGACGAGCACGCGCCCGAACCCCACCACCACCGACGCCGGTATACCGGTCGAGAGCGACGAGCACTCGCTGACCGTCGGCCCCGGCGGCCCGATCCTGCTCCAGGACAGCTACCTCATCGAGCAGATGGCGCAGTTCAACCGGGAGCGCATCCCCGAGCGCCAGCCGCACGCGAAGGGCAGCGGCGCGTTCGGGTACTTCGAGGTCACCAACGACGTGAGCGCCTACACCAAGGCGGCGCTCTTCCAGCCCGGCACGCGGACCGAGCTCGGCATCCGCTTCTCCACGGTGGCGGGCGAGCGGGGCAGCCCCGACACGTGGCGCGACCCCCGCGGGTTCGCGATCAAGTTCTACACGTCCGAGGGCAACTACGACATGGTCGGCAACAACACGCCGGTCTTCTTCGTGAAGGACCCGATGAAGTTCCAGCACTTCATCCGGTCGCAGAAGCGGCGCGCCGACAACAACCTGCGCGACCACGACATGCAGTGGGACTTCTGGACGCTCTCGCCCGAGTCCGCGCACCAGGTCACCTGGCTGATGGGCGACCGGGGCATCCCGCGCACCTGGCGGCACATGAACGGCTACACCAGCCACACCTACATGTGGATCAACGCCGCCGGCGAGGAGTTCTGGGTCAAGTACCACTTCAAGACCGACCAGGGCATCCAGACCTTCACCCAGCACGAGGCCGACCAGATGGCCGCGGCGGACACGGACTACCACACCCGCGACCTGTTCGAGCACATCCGCGACGGCGAGTACCCGTCCTGGACCCTGTACGTGCAGATCATGCCGTACGAGGACGCGAAGACGTACCGCTTCAACCCGTTCGACCTGACCAAGGTGTGGCCGCACGGCGACTACCCGCTGACCGAGGTCGGACGGATGACGCTGGACCGCAACCCCACGGACAACCACACCGAGATCGAGCAGATCGCGTTCCAGCCCAACAACCTGGTGCCGGGCATCGGGCCGTCGCCGGACCGGATGCTGCTCGCCCGGCTGTTCTCCTACGCGGACGCGCACCGCCACCGCCTGGGCGGCAACTACCAGCAGATCCCGGTGAACGCCCCCGTCGTGGAGACGCACTCGTACTCCAAGGACGGCGCGATGCGGGTCAAGAAGGTCTCCGACCCGGTGTACGCGCCGAACTCCTACGGCGGCCCGGCCGCGGACACCTCGCAGCACGTCCCGACCTGGCAGGCGGACGGCGACATCATGCGCACCGCCTACGTCGACCACGCCGAGGACGACGACTGGGGTCAGCCCGGCACGCTCGTCCGCGAGGTGATGGACGACGCGGCCCGCGGCCGCCTGGTCGACAACGTGGTCGGGCACCTGCTCAACGGTGTCTCGGAGCCGATCCTCGAGCGCGCGTTCGAGTACTGGCACAACATCGACAAGGAGATCGGCGACCGGATCGAGGCCGGCGTCCGGGAGAAGAGCGCGGAGAAGGACCCGAAGGCGGACGACCAGGGCAACCCCGCGCGGGAGAGCATGCAGGCCAAGGCCTGAGGACCGCCCCGGGGGACCCGGGGGTGACGGGGCGGCCGGGCTCAGCCCGGCCGCTCCGTCGCGTAGATCAGGTTGAGCGCCTGGCCCGGCGCCGGGGCCACCGTGACTTCGCCGAACCCGGCCTCGCCCAGCATGCGCACCGCGAGCTCCTTCCCCCACGCCGCGCCCAGCCCGGCGCCGCCGCCGGCGAGCGAGACGGTCATGCAGTGCAGGGTGCTGATCGTGTAGATCCACGGGGCGAAGGGGTTGCCGACGTTGTCGGCGAGGTCGGTCGCCGCCGCCATGTCCACCATGACGAAGCGGCCGCCGGGCACCAGCGCGTCGTGGATCCCGCGCAGCACCGCGGCCGGGTCGACCTGGTCGTGCACCGCGTCGATGGCGAACGCGACGTCGACGGGCTCGGCCGGGCGGAAGGCGGCGGCGTCGGCGCGCTCGAACCGCACGTTCGTCAGGCCCTCGGCGGCGGCCTCGGCGCGGGCGTGCTCGAGCGCGTCGTCGGCGATGTCGTAGCCGGTGAAGGTCGAGGCCGGGAACGCCTTCCCGAGGATCACCATCGCGTGCCCGGTCCCGCACCCGACGTCGGCCACCCGGGCGCCCGCGGTCAGCCGCTCCGTCAGCCCGGGCACCAGCGGGAGCCAGGCGTCGACCAGCAGCTCGTCGAGCGGGCGGCGGTTGAGCTGGTCCATCACGCCGGTGAAGTCGGGCGCGAACGCGTCGTAGGGCAGGCCGCCCCCGCTGCGGAAGACCTCGGCGACGGCGTCGAGGTTGCGGCCGAGCAGCGGCACCATCGCCGCCATCGGCGCCATGTTCTTCGAGCCGGGGCCCGTGAGCGCGGCGGCGTGGGCGGCCGGCAGGGTGTACCGCCCGTCGTCGAACGTCATGATCCCGCCGGTGACCATGGCGCCGAGCCATTCGCGCACGTAGCGCTCCTGCAGCCCGGCCCGCTCCGCCAGCTCGGCCGACGTCGCCGGCCCCCGCGCCGCGGCCTCGAACAGCCCGGTGCGGTGCCCGAGGTCGATCATCATCGTCAGCCCGCCGGCGGTGTAGACGCCGAAGAGGTGGCGGGCGAACTCGCGCACCGCGCGTCGGTCGGGGACGTCGGTGTCCGCACTCGTGGTCATGGGGTGATCCTGCAACCTCGCTGCAACCGTTGCCCAGGGCCTCGCTCCGGCGTGACCGTGGACACATGAGAGCAGCGCGGTTCCACGGTCCCGGCGACATCCGCATCGACGAGGTCCCCGACCCGGTGGTGGGGCCGGGCCAGGTCGAGGTGTCGGTCGACTGGTGCGGCATCTGCGGCACCGACCTGCACGAGTTCCTCGAGGGGCCGATCTTCATCCCGAACAAGGGTGAGCCCCACCCGCTGACCGGTGTGGAGATGCCGGTCGTGCTCGGCCACGAGTTCGCCGGCGTGGTGTCGGCCGTCGGGTCCGGGGTGACCGGCGTGAGCGAGGGCGACCGGGTCGCCGTCGAGCCGTACTGGGTGTGCGGGGAGTGCGTGGCCTGCAAGGCGGGCCGCTACAACATCTGCCGCAGCCTCGGGTTCGTCGGGCTGGCCGGTGACCAGGGCGGCTTCGCCGAGCGCTGCGTGGTCGACCAGCGGTGGGTACACCCGCTCGGCGACCTGCCGACGGACCTGGGCGCGCTCGTCGAGCCCCTCGCCGTCGGCTACCACGCCGTGCGCCTGTCCGGGCTGCGCGAGGGCGGCACCGCCGTGGTCTACGGCGCCGGCCCGATCGGGCTGGTCACCACCGCGGCCCTCAAGGCTGCGGGCGCCTCGCAGGTCGTCGTCGTGGAGCCAGCGGCGGCGCGCAAGGCCAAGGCCACGCCCGCGGGCGCGGACGTGATCATCGACCCGATCGCCGACGACGCCCCGGCCGCGATCCTCGACCTCACCGGCGGCGGTGCGGACGTCGCCTTCGAGTGCGCCGGGATCGACGCCGTGCTGGCCTCGGCCATCGGCTCCGTGCGCCCCGGCGGCACCGTCGTCAACGTGGCGATCTGGGGCCACGTCCCGCAGGTCGCCGTGAACGACCTGGTCATGAGCGAGGTCAACCTGATCGGCTCGCTCGCCTACTGCGGGGACCACCCCGACACCATCGCGCTGCTGCGCGACGGGAAGGTCGACGCCGCCCAGTTCATCACCGGACGGATCGGGCTCGAGGACATCGTGTCCGGCGGCTTCCGGGAGCTGATCGACAACAAGGAGGAGAACGTGAAGATCCTCATCTCGCCGAAGGAGGTCCTGGGATGACCGTCGCGCTGGTGACCGGGGCCGGACGTGGGATCGGCCGGGCGATCGCCCTGCGGCTGGCGAAGGACGGGCACGCCGTGGCCGTCAACGACGTGAACAAGGCCAACGCCGAGTCCGTCGCCGGGGAGATCGCCGACGCCGGCGGGTCGTCGGTCGCGCTGCCCTTCGACGTGACCTCGCGGGACGCGGTGTTCGAGGGCGTCGCCGCCACCGTCGCCCAGCTCGGCGGCCTCGACGTGATGGTCAACAACGCCGGGATCGCGCAGGTCAAGACCCTGCTCGAGCTCACGCCCGAGGACCTGCGGACCGTGTTCGACGTCAACGTCTTCGGCGTGGTCTACGGCATCCAGGCCGCCGCCGAGCACATGAAGGACCACGGCGGCGGGAAGATCATCAACGCCGCCTCGATCGCGGGGCACGCGGGCTTCGACTTCCTCGGTCACTACTCGGCCACGAAGTTCGCCGTCCGTGCCCTCACCCAGGCCGGGGCCAAGGAGCTGGCGCCGCACAAGATCACGGTCAACTCCTACTGCCCGGGCATCGTCGGCACCGACATGTGGGACCTCATCGACGAGAAGATGGGCCCCTACCTGGGCAACGAGCGGGGCGAGACGCTCAAGCAGTACACCGAGCTCATCACCCTCAAGCGGGTCCAGACGCCCGAGGACGTCGCCGGCTTCGTCTCCTACCTCGCCGGCCCGGACTCGGACTACATGACCGGCCAGTCGGTGATGATCGACGGCGGAATCGTGATGGTGTAGGGGTCGGGCTGCAAGAGCGTCGCCGCCCTTCGGGTCGATGGGCGGCTCCCCGTCGAGGTCGACCGGTGCCGGGTCCGCCGAGTCGAGCGCCTCGGGCTCGGCCCGGACCGCTTCGACGATGCCGCAGGCCTCGTCGTCGGGCCGGACGAGGAGCGGCCGGTCGAGGTCGGCGTCGGGGCCGTGTGCGATGTCCGGGGGCGGTTCGGGCAGCAGCGGCTCCGAGGTCGTCTCGTAGGTCCGGCCGAGCGGGCTCCTCCACCGGAAGACGCCCGGCTCGGGCTGGTCGAGCGTCCAGCCCGCCTGCTTGAGGCCGTGGTCGTGGCGGCACGCTGGGCCGAGGTCGTCGTCTGCTGTGCGACCGCCGCGCGCGTGGTCGACGGTGTGGTCGAGATCGGCCCGTTCGGCGGGCGCGGCAGCCGACGAAGGTGCAGGTCTGGTCGCGCAGCTGGACGTGGCGGCGCAGTCCGGCGCGAGGGAAGCGTCGGCGTGCGTCGTCCTCGGGGTTCCCGGGAGGGCTCTCGGGACGGTCGAGGGCGCGGCGGATCGCGGACAGGACAGGACGCCAGTCGTGCCCGCCGGCGTCCGGTACCGGATCCGACGGTCCGCCGGCCCTCGGTCCGAGGAGGAGGTCGAGCTCCGCCTCGGTGATCACGATGTCGACGAGGCCGCCCGGCGGTCCGCTGCCGGTGCGGTCCGATGGTGGCGGATCGGTCGACGGTGACGGACGTGCCCGCACGACTCCGCCTCTGACGAACCGGCCCTGGTGGTCGACGAGGGCGAACCGCCACAGCGCTCTGCGTTGTCGGATCACCACCTGTCGTCCCACCGAGGCGGGAATCGGGCCCTGACCCGGCAAGGAGACGTGCCGTTCGTCGTGCCCCAGCAGGGTGCTCAGCGCAGCCCGCACATGAATGCCCCGCCGGGAGTCGTCGGCGGACTCGTCCAGGGGAGCATCTCCGAGTGCTCCCACCTCAGGCGCTGCCGCAGGAGTGGAGCCAGTGGCAGTCGTGCTTGCAGCGACGTCACGACCGTCGCCGTCACCGCTGTCGTCGAGGTCCCGGTCGCCGGCGGCGTCGGCATCCCACTCGACGCCGCCATCGGTGCTGCCGCCGTTCCGACTGACGCCGCGATCGCCCGCTCCCCCAGCGGTGGCGGCGGAGCCCGCGCGAGCAGCCGTGTCGGTCCTGCTCCCGGCTTCCGCGTCGATCTGAGCAGACGCGCCCTGATCGGCGTGGCCGCCGCCCGCCTCCTCCGCCGCGGCGCGGGCGAGGAACTCCGCGACGATCCGGTCGCGATCACGCCGGAACGGAGTGCCTCGGCGACCGACGGCAGGTGCGCGTGCAGCACCCAGGCCAGCTCGGTCTGGTACTCCGCCGCTCGGCGGGTCCAGGTGAGCGCGGCGCGGACCTCGTCCGACCAGTACTTCTGTGGGCGGGCCCGTCGCGCCGCGGAGTACCAGCGCTCCGGGGCCCCGACGGCGATCTGCGCCATCACCTCGTACAACCCGGCCTGCTCGTGCGCGACCTGCCGGTACCGGGCCTGCAACAACACCGGCAGGTCCTCGTTCGCCGTCTCCGCGAGATCGATCGCCGCCAGGACAGCAGCCAGCTCCGGGCCGGGCGGCATCGCCGCCAGGTCCTCGGGAAGAGCCACCACCTGCTGCACGGATCGAACATATATTCGATCCCCGACAGTTTCGTGCGTCAGTCGGGTCGACGGCGGCTCCTCCGGCCCGACAGTCGGTGTCGTCCGGCGCTCCCTGGTGGTGCGGGGCGGCGCTGGTCGTCGGACGTGTGCTGGTGGGGTTGTGGCGTGGCGCTGTCGCCGTGGCGGTTCGTGAGGTCGTGATCGGCGATCCGGTGCAGCCAGGGTGAGGCGGGGTGCCCTGACTGCACGCATTCGATGATCACGGGCGTCGTGATCGCTGTCGGGTCCGTCCGGAGCGTGCCCTGGCGCCGCGGTTGTGCGACAGGTCTCGGAACCCACACCCCGCGCACTGGGCCGGGCAGTCGGATCGAGCGCGGGGCGAGCCAGCCGCCCACTGCGCCCACCCGTCCCGAGGGGCGGAACGTCGACGTCCGGCCTGCTCTCCGCAACCCCATGCTCGGTGGACGATCCCGGCTCAGACCGCGAGGTAGGCGCCGTTCCGCAGAACCGGCACCGATCGACTCCGATCGAGCTCGGCGGCTGTGTCGACGTCGTCGGGGTGGCCCAGGTCGAGGAGCTCCCGACCGCTGGCGCAGCGGCGGAGGGCCGCGCGCAGGTCGGTCAGGGACCGTGGCGACCGACCGTCAGGGCCGTGGTGAAGCTGAGGACGTCGACGACGACGGCCACGTCGCAGCCGGCTGCGACCGCGACCGCACCGGGAAGTCCCCAGTCCATCCTGACCGCGTGGGCGCGCTGACGGTGCGCGTCGAGCAGCATCGGCCGAGCGTAGGGGGAATCAGCCACCACACGTCCTACGGCCGGGACCGGACCACCCGGTACCAGAGCGTGGTGGTGTGGGGGAGGCCCGTGAGCCGCGTTCGTTCCAGCTGCACGGACATCCCGCCCGTCTCGTGGAACAGCCGCACCCCGTCGCCGATCATCTCCGGCACCACCGACACGGCGACCTCGTCGACGGCGCCGAGCGCGAGGCACTGCCGCGCGAGGTCGGCGCCCAGGATGTGGACGTCCCGGTCCCCGGCGGCAGCGCGCGCCCGGTCCAGCCCCTCCTCGACGGTCCCGACGAACGTGACGTCCGGGGGCGGCGCGGCGTCGGGGTGGTGGGTCACGACAATCGTCGGCCCGGACCACGTGCCCCCGAAGGCGCCCTCGGCGTCCGTGCCGGCGTTGGGGTCGTCGCCCCGGTAGGTGCGGGCGCCGACGAGCAGCGCGCCGGCTCCCGACGCGAGCTCCTCGGCGTCGGGATCCGGCCCGAAGTGTCGTGCGAGCCAGGCCATGTCGCCGCCGGGACCGGCGATGTAGCCGTCGAGGGACATGGCGGCGGAGTACAGAACACGGGCCATGCCCCGGACAGTGCCAGGCCCGGCTTCGCGCTGCGCGGACCGTTGCGCGGCGTGATGATTCCCGACGCACGGTCGGGTGACGCGGTCGAAGGGAGTCGGCATGGCGGGGGACTCGCAGCTCAGCGCAGGACTGAAGGACCGGCACGTCACGATGATCAGCATCGCGGGCGTGATCGGGGCGGGCCTGTTCGTCGGCTCCGGCGCGGCGATCGCGACCGCGGGGCCGGCGGTGCTGCTGGCCTACGCGTTCGCGGGGCTGCTGGTCGTCCTCGTGATGCGGATGCTCGGCGAGATGGCGGCCGCGACCCCGGACTCCGGCTCCTTCTCCACCTACGCCGACCGCGCGATCGGCCGCTGGGCGGGGTTCAGCGTCGGCTGGCTGTACTGGTGGTTCTGGGTGCTGGTCATCCCCGTCGAGGCGACGGCGGCCGCGACGATCCTCAACTCGTGGATCACGGCCGTCCCGCAGTGGACGTGGGCGCTGGTCATCACCCTGCTGCTGACGGTCACGAACCTGTTCAACGTGGCCAACTACGGCGAGTTCGAGTTCTGGTTCGCGCTGCTCAAGGTGGTCGCGATCGTCGCGTTCATCGTGGTCGGCGTACTGGCCGTGCTCGGGATCCTGCCCGGCACGCAGGTCAGCGGCGTCAGCCGGTTGTGGGACAGCGGCGGCTTCCTGCCCAACGGCGTGGGCGCCGTCGTCGCCGCCGTGCTCATCACGATGTTCAGCTTCATGGGCACCGAGATCGTGACCATCGCAGCGGCGGAGTCCGAGAACCCGGCCGAGAAGATCGGCCGGGCGACGCGCTCCGTGATCTGGCGGATCTCCGTGTTCTACCTGGCCTCGATCCTGCTGGTCGTGGCCCTGGTCCCGTGGACGGACCCGGGGCTGCCGGAGAACGGCTCGTACCAGACCGCGCTCGACGCCATCGGCGTCCCAGGCGCCAAGCTGATGGTCGACGTCGTGGTGCTGGTCGCCGTCGCGAGCTGCCTGAACTCGGCGCTCTACACCGCGTCGCGGATGATCTACTCGCTCGGCCGCCGCGGGCAGGCCCCGCGGGCGGTCATGCGCACCACCGCGGGCGGCGTCCCGCGGATCGCGGTGCTCGCCTCGACGGCCGTCGGCTTCCTCACCGTGATCGCGAACTACGTCTTCCCCGAAGAGGTCTTCTCGACGCTCCTCGCGACGTCCGGGGCCATCGCGCTGCTCGTCTACCTCGTGATCGCCGTGTCGCAGCTGCGGATGCGCCGCCGGCTGGAGCGGGAGGACGCCGCGCTCCCCGTGCGGATGTGGGCCTACCCCGCGCTGACCTGGGCGGTCATCGTCGTGATCCCGGTGATCCTGGTCTACATGGCCTTCCGCGAGGGTTCCCGCTTCGACCTGGCGATGACGGCGCTGATCGCCGTGGCCGTGGTCGTGTTGGGGATCGTGCTCACCCGCCGCGCCGGGCCGGACCGCGCTCAGAGCCAGGAGGGGTCGGTGTCGAGCGAGGTCCGGTCGAGCGAGGCCAGCAGGTCCAGCTGAGGGCCGACCTTCGGCAGCTCGAACCGGAAGAAGTACCGGGCGGCGGCGCGCTTGCCGCGGCCGAGGTCGTCGTCCCGCCCGGCCGCGGCCAGCAGCTGTTCGAGCCAGATCCACGCGACGACGACGTGCCCGGCCGCCTCGAGGTAGACCGACGCGTTGGCCAGCCGCTCCTCGGTGTCCGGGTGGGCGTGCAGCACGGCGGTGACCTCGACGAGCCGGTCCAGCGCGGCCCGCAGCGCGGCGCCGTGCTCGGCGGCGTCCCCGCCGGCGTCGGTCGCCCGCGCGATCGTGGCGGACAGGGTCTCCTGCAGCGCGGTGAACCCGGCACCGCCGGCCATGACGACCTTGCGGCCGAGCAGGTCGGCGGCCTGGATGCCGTGGGTGCCCTCGTGGATCGGGTTGAGCCGGTTGTCCCGGTAGTGCTGCTCGACGTCGTACTCGCGGGTGTAGCCGTAGCCGCCGTGCACCTGGATGGCCAGCGAGTTGGCCTCCGGGCCCCACTGCGAGGGCCAGCTCTTGGCGATCGGGGTGAGCGTCTCGAGCAGCAGGTGCGCCCGGACCCGCTCCGCCTCGGTCGGGGCGGTGCGCTCCTCGTCGACGAGCAGGCCGCAGTAGAGGACCAGCGCGAGCGCACCCTCGGCATAGGCCTTCTGCGCGAGCAGCATCCGACGCACGTCGGCGTGCCGCACGATCGGGACCATCGGCGCGGCCGGGTCCTTGGCCCCGGCCGGACGGCCCTGCGGGCGGGACTTCGCGTAGTCCAGCGCCTTCAGGTACCCGGTGTAGGCGAGCGCGGCGGCGCCCGCCCCGACCCCGATGCGGGCCTCGTTCATCATGTGGAACATGGCGGCCAGCCCGCCGCCGGCCGCGCCCACGAGGTACCCGACCGCCCCCGGTTCGCCGCCCGGGGTGTGCGCGCCCTCGCCCAGGTTGAGCAGGGTGTTGACGGTGCCCCGGTACCCCATCTTGTGGTTCAGCCCGACCAGCGCGACGTCGTTGCGCTCGCCCGGCTGCCCGTCCGCGTCGAGCAGGTACTTGGGCACCAGGAACAGCGAGATGCCCTTCACCCCGGCCGCGCCGCCCGGGATCTTGGCCAGCACCAGGTGCACGATGTTCTCGCCCAGCTCGTGCTCGCCGCCGGAGATCCACATCTTGGTGCCGCGCAGCCGGTAGGTGCCGTCGGGCTGCGGTTCGGCGCGGGTGGTGATGTCGGCGAGCGACGACCCGGCCTGCGGCTCGGACAGGCACATCGTCCCGTGGAAGCGGCCCTCGAGCATCGGCGGCACCCACGTGGCGATCTGTTCGGGCGTGCCGTGGGCCTGCAACAGGTTGGCATTTGCCACGGTGAGCATGGCGTAGGCCCAGGTGCCGATGTTGGCGGCGTGGAACCACGCCTGCACCGCCGTGCCGACGACGTGGGGCAGCTGCAGCCCGCCCACCTCGGCGTCCATGGTCGCGGACAGCAGGCCGGCCTCCGCGGCGGCCCGGAGGGCGGGCGCGACCTCCTCGTGCAACCGGACCCGCCCGTCGACGAACTCGGGTTCCTCGGCGTCGTTGCGCTTGTTGTGCGGCGCGAACTGCTCCGCGGCGAGGTCGGCCGCCAGCTCCAGCACGGCGTCGACCGTCTCGCGCGAGTGCTCGGCGAACCGCTCGCGCTTGGTCAGCTCCTCCACGTGCAGCCAGTCGTGCAGCAGGAACCGCACGTCGTGGCGGGACAGGATGAGGTCGCGGTCGCCCCGTGGCATCGTCGCTCCCGAGTGGTTACTGATCGATCAGTAAGTAGAGTGGGCGCCACGGGCGGCGGCGTCAAGAGGAGCGGGTGATGGTGCGGGTCACCGAGGCCGGGCAGGACACCGGGGCGACGACGGCGGCGGGCGAGCGGATCCTCGCCGGCCTCGACCTGTGGGCGGAGTGGGCGACGGCGACGCAGCGGGCGATCGTCGGGGCCGCACTGGAGTCCTTCGCCGAGCGGGGCTTCCACGGCACCTCGCTCAAGCACATCGCCCAGGGCTCCGGGCTGAGCACGGCCGCGTTGTACGTGCACTTCGCCTCGAAGGAGGAGCTGCTCTTCGCGCTCAGCCGGCGCGGGCACACCATCGCGCTCGAGCTGGTCCGGGCGGCCGCGGCCGAGCCCGACCCGGCCGCGGCGATGCGGGTGCTGGTCTACTCGTTCACCCGCTGGCACGCCGAACAGCGCACCACCGCCCGCGTCGTGCAGTACGAGCAGGGCGCGCTCACCGCCGCGCACGCCGAGGTGGTCGCGGAGCTGCGCCGGGACACCGAGCGGGTCGTCCGCGGGGTGATCGACCGCGGTGTCGAGGCGGGCGCGGTCACCGTGCCCGACGTCCGCGGGGCCGGCGCCGCCGTGCTCTCCCTCGGCATCGACGTCGCCCGGTGGTTCGTCCCGGACGGGCCGTGGACGCCCGACGCGCTGGGCCTGCTGTACGCAGGGTTGGCGGGCCGCATGCTCGGGATGCCAGCCTGAGGCCATGCGGATCGCCCTGGCCCAGATCGTCTCGACCCCCTCGCCGGAGGAGAACCTCGGGCTCGTCGCCGACGGGGCCCGCGCGGCCGCCGCGGCCGGTGCACGGCTCGTGGTGTTCCCCGAGGCCACGATGTGCTGTTTCGGCGTGAAGCTGGGTCCCGTCGCCGAGCCGCTCGACGGCCCGTGGGCGGACCGGGTGCGGGCGATCGCCGAGGACGCCGGGGTCACCGTGGTCGCCGGCATGTTCACCCCGGCCGAGGACGGGCGCGTGCACAACACGCTCCTGGTCACCGGCGGCGGGGTCGAGGCGTCCTACGAGAAGATCCACCTGTTCGACGCGTTCGGGTTCGCCGAGTCGGACACCGTCGCCCCGGGCACGGGGCTGCGCACGATCCAGGTCGACCGCCGCACGCTCGGCCTCACCACCTGCTACGACCTGCGCTTCCCGGGCCTGTACCAGGAGCTGGGCGACCGCGGGGCGCAGCTGGTCCTGGCGCCGGCGTCGTGGGGCGCGGGGCCGGGCAAGCGGGAGCAGTGGGACCTGCTGGTGCGCGCCCGGGCCCTGGACTCGACGGCCTTCGTGGCCGCCTGCGACCAGGCCGACCCCGAGACCGTCGGCCGGGAGCGCGGGAAGGCGCCGACGGGGATCGGTGCGAGCCTGGTGGCGAGCCCGTACGGCGCGGTGGTCGCGCAGCTGGGGGAGGAGCCCGGTCTGCTCGTGGCCGACGTCGACCTGGACGAGGTCGACGCGGCCCGCAAGGCCATCCCCGTCCTGGCGAACCGCCGGTTCTAGAGAGGGGTGGGCGCGATGTCGTGGACCGTCGACGGTGTGCGGATCAGCCGGGTGGTGGAGCACGTGATGCCCTTCCCGGTCGACTTCTTCGCCGAGGCCACGCCGGCCGACGTGGCCGCGGAACCGGACCTCGCGCTCGACTTCGTCGACGCCCACGGCCGGTACCGGATGAGCCTGCACTCCTATCTGCTCGAGGCGGACGGCCGGCGCATCGTCGTCGACACCTGCTGCGGCAACGGGAAGGTCCGCCCGCTGATCCCCGAGTTCGACCACCGCACCGGCCCGTACCTGGCCGATCTCGTGGTGGAGGGCTTCGCGCCCGACAGCGTCGACGCGGTCGTCTGCACGCACTTGCACCTCGACCACGTCGGCTGGAACACCCGCCTCGTCGACGACGAGTGGGTGCCCACCTTCCCGCGGGCCCGGTACCTCCTCGGAGCGGCCGACCTCGACGCGTGGGGACGCTCCGACGACCCGCTGCACGCCCCGGCGTTCGCCGACTCCGTCCGGCCGGTGCTCGACGCGGGGCTCGTCGATGCGGTCGAGGGCGACCTCCCGCTCGCCGGTCAGGTCCGGCTCCGGGCGACGCCGGGACACACACCGGGCCACCTCAGCGTCTGGATCGGCGACCGGTGCGTGATCACCGGCGACGTCCTGCACCACCCGATCCAGTGCCGGCACCCCGACTGGACGGCGACCGGCGACGGCGACCCAGACCTCGCGCGGGCGACCCGGCGGGCGCTGCTGGAGGAGGTGGCGTCCGCGGACGCACTGGTGCTCGGCACGCACTTCGCCGGCAGCAGCGCGGGCCACGTGGTGCGCGACGGCGAGGCCTACCGGTTCGTGGCCGAGGACTGACCCGGGCGCCGGTGGCAGGCTCGCAGGATGAGCGCTCCCACCCCGCCGACGGCCGAGCTGCACCTCCACATCGAGGGCACGATCGAGGCCGAGCTGCTGGTCCGGCTCGCCGACCGGGACGGCCTCCCGCTGCCCTCGCGCGATCCGGCCGTGCTGCGGGAGCGCTACGCGCACTTCGCCGACCTGCAGTCCTTCCTCGACGTGTACTACGCGAACCTCGCCGTGCTCCGCACCGAGGAGGACTTCCACGAGCTGGCGACGGGCTACCTCGACCGGGCGCGGGCGGCGGGGGTGCGGCGGGCCGAGGTGTTCTTCGACCCGCAGACGCACGTGCACCACGGGGTGCCGCTCGAGGCGGTGATCCGCGGGCTGAGCAGCGCGTTCGACGGTGCCGAGGAGACACACGGGGTGTCCGCGGCGATGATCCTCTGCTTCCTGCGCGACCTCGGCCCGGAGGCGGCGGAGGAGATCCTGCGGGCGGCGCTGCCCTTCCGCGAGCACTTCATCGGCGTCGGCCTGGACTCGGCGGAGGTCGGGTACCCGCCGTCGTTGTTCACCCGCGTCTACGCGATGGCCGCCGCGGAGGGCCTGCACCGGGTGGCGCACGCGGGGGAGGAGGGCGGCCCGGACTACGTCCGCGAGGCGCTCGACCTGCTCCACGTCGAGCGCGTCGACCACGGCATCCGCGCCATGGAGGACCCGGAGCTGGTGGCGCGGCTGCGCGCGGAGCGGATGCCGCTGACCGTGTGCCCGCTCTCCAACGTGTGCCTGCGGGCCGTCGACGCGCTGCCCGACCACCCGCTCCCGCGGATGCTCGACGAGGGGCTCGTCGCGACCGTGAACAGCGACGACCCGGCCTACTTCGGCGGGTACGTCGACGAGAACTACCGGGCCGTCGCCCGTGACCTCGGCCTCGACCGGGCGCGGCTCGCGCAGCTGGCCCGCAACTCCGTCGACGCCACCTTCGCGCCGGAGGAGGACAAGCGGCGCTGGCACGCCGAGATCGCGGAGTGGGCGGGCTGAGGGGCGCCGGCCGGGATCCCCCCGTCGGATCCCGGCCGGAGCGGGCTCAGTTGTTCGCCGTGGCGAGCTCGAGGTACTCGGCGAACTTCTTGTGGGCGGCCTCGGTGCGCGTCGGCACGTGCTCGCTGGGGACGTCGCGGGCCTCGTAGCCGCGCAGGATCCGCTTGGCGACGGTGGCCTTGTGCACCTCGTCCGGGCCGTCGTAGATGCGGGCGGCGCGGGCGGCCCGGTACATCTGCTCCAGCGGCAGGTCGCCGGAGAACCCGAGCGAGCCGTGGATCTGGATGGCGCGGTCGATCACGTCGTGGAGCACCTTCGCGCCCCAGAACTTGATGATCGCGATCTCGTTCCGGGCGTTCGACGCGCCGACCTGGTCCATCTTCCACGCCGCCTGCAGGGTGAGCAGCCGCGCGGCCTGCATCTCCGCCGCCGAGGTCGCGACCCAGTCCTGGATCATCTGCTTGTGGGCCAGCACCGAGCCGTGCGCGTAGCGCGACACCGCGCGCTCGCACAGCATGTCGAAGGCGCGCTTCGACTGGCCGAGCCAGCGCATCGCGTGGTGGATGCGGCCCGGGCCCAGACGCTGCTGGGCCAACTTGAAGCCGTCACCGGGGTTGCCGACGAGGTTCTCCCTCGGCACCCGCACGTTGTCGTAGATGATCTCCGCGTGCCCGCCCTCGAGGCGCGGGTGCACCGTCGAGTGGTCCATGACGGGGATGTCGCGGAGGATGTTCACGCCGGGTGTGTCGGTCGGCACGATGATCATCGACGAGCCCTGGTAGGGCGAGACGTCCGGGTCCGTGACCGCCATCACGATGAGGAAGTCGGCGGCCGAGGCGTTCGACGAGAACCACTTGTGGCCGTTGATCACGTACTCGTCGCCCTCGAGCACCGCGCGCGTGGTGAGGAGGGTGGGGTCGGCGCCGGCGCCCGGCTCCGTCATCGAGAAGCAGGAGCGCAGCTCGCCGCGCAGCAGCGGGTGCATCCACTGCTCCTTCTGCTCCGGCGACCCGCCGATGGCGAGCAGCTCGGCGTTGCCCGAGTCCGGCGCCTGGTTGCCGAAGATGCCCGGCGCGAACTTGCACTGGCCGAGGATCTCGTGCATCAGACCCAGCTTGACCTGGCCGAACCCGCCGCCACCGAGCTCCGGGGGCAGGTGGGCCGCCCACAGGCCCTGCTCCTTGACCTTCTCCTTCATCGGAGCGGTGATGCGGGCGTAGGTCTCGCGGTCGATGTCCAGGGTCTCGAGCGGGATGATCTCCTCCCGGACGAACTCCTGCATCCACTCCAGCTTCTTCTCGAACTCCGGCTCGGTGGAGAAGTCCCACGCCATCGTGCCCGCACCTCCGCGACTCGCTTCGCCGACGCCTGCGTCGGTCGTTGCCTGGAGGCTAGTTGATGCAGGCGCCTTACGGCAGTCCCCTCGTCGAACGCCGGAGCGTGTCGAGGGCCGCATCGAGCGCGGCCTCGAGGTGCGCGGTGCTGCCGGTCGACATCAGCAGCACCACCCCGCCCTGGATGCCGGCGAGGATCGCGGCCGCCTCCCGGTCCGCGTCGAGGCCGGGGTCGACCTCGCCCGCGGCCTGCAGGTGGGCGATGCCCGCGCGGATCTCGCCCTGCCACTGCCGCGCCAGCTCGGTGACGACGGCGCGCGCCCCGGGCGTGCTCCGGCCCAGCTGGGAGACCAGCACCGTGAGCGGGCAGCGCTCACCCTGGGCCCGGTACCGCGCCACGAGCGCGTCCCGCCACGCCCGCCACGCCGCCCAGGAGGTGAGCTCGCCGAGCATCGGCTGCTGGTCCTCCAGCACCCGGTCGGCCTCGCGCCGCGCCACCGCGAGCAGCAGGTCCTCGCGCCCGCCGGGGAAGTAGTGGAAGAGCTGGCTCTTGCTGGTGCGCGTGCGGGCCAGGACGTCGTCGAGCGTGGTGTCGGCGGCCCCACGCTCGCGGATCTCGGCGGCGGCGCCCTCGACGATGCGCGCCCGCGTCGCGGCGCCCTTGGCGGTGAGGGTCACGGCTCCTCCTCGACTGGACTCAGGAGTCCAAATCTAGCCGGTTGATCGACGGCGAGGTCGGTATTGGTTAGCCTCACCTCCGTTCCCGAACGTCGTCCGTGGAGGTCTGCACGACATGGCCACCGAGCTGGAGAACGGTCCCGTCCCCGTCGTGACGGAGACCGTCGAGCGGCTGTCGCCGACGCTGGTCCGCGTGGGCCTGGGCGGGCCGGGGCTCACCGGCCTCGACTCGCTCGGGGTGCCGGACGAGGCCCTGGTCCTGCGGTTCCCCGGTGCCGAGGTCGGCCGCTGGTACACCGTGCGGCGGTGGGAGCCGGCTCTGCTGACCGTCGACATCGTGCTGCACCCCGGCGGGGTCGGCGGCGAGTGGGCCGCCCGGGCGCGCGTCGGCGACGAGCTGGAGATCACGCACCGCAACAGCTGGTTCCGCCGGCCCGAGGGCGCGCGCTGGCAGCTGCTGCTCGGCGACGTCACGGCGCTGCCCGCCATCGGCCGGATCGTGGAGGAGTCGGCGGACCGGCTCCCGACCACCGTGCTCGTCGAGGTGCCGGACCGCGAGGACGCCCAGGAGCTGCCCGGCGCCCAGGTGCGCTGGATGCACACCGCCGGGCTGGGCCACAGGCCCAGCCGGCTGGACGAGCTCGTGCGCGGCGTCCGGCTGCCGCCCGGCCCCGGGTACGTCTACGTCGCGGGGGAGGCCTCGGCGACCCGGGCGGTGCGCCGCTACCTGCGCCACGAGCTCGGGCTGCCCGCCGGGTCCTACGGCGTCGTCGGGTACTGGCGTGCCGAGTCCGAGAAGTGGTTCGCGCGGGTCGCCGAGACGGGCACCGACACCGCCGCCATCTACGCCGAGGAGCTCGACGCGGGCGGCGACCTCGAGGACGTCCGCGCCCGCTACGAGGAACGCCTCGCCACCCTCGGGCTGTGATAGCCGGAGGCCGTGCGTAACGGTGAGGGTGGGGCCGGACGAGATCCCGGCCGTGGAGAGGCGACGCCGCGGACTGCCGCGCAGGCGGACGGACCGGGTCGAGGACGTCGTGGCCGTCCTGCTGTGCGGTCTCGGCGTCGTCGCGACAGTGCTCGCCGGGTTGGTCGGCACCGCGGCGCACGGGGCGGTGTCCGCGCGGGCGTACCAGGAGGCGGCGGACCGCAGCCGGGTGGTCGCGACGGTCGTCGAGCCCGTGGACGTCGCCGGGTCGACGGAGGGCGTGGGCCCGGCCGCCCGCCGCGCCACGGCCACCTGGACCGCACCCGACGGCACCTCGCGCGCCGGCGAGGTCACGGTCCCGACGAGCGCGAAGGCCGGCTCGGCGGTCCCGGTGTGGGTGGACCGCGCGGGCACGCCCGCCCCGGCGCCGACCTCGCCCCGGGCCGGTCTGCTGGTCGGCGTGGTGGCGGCCGGTTGGGTCGCCGTCGCCGGCGTGCTGCTGCTCCTGGCCGCGTGGCGGGTGGTGCAGCGCTGGACCGCCCGCCGCAACGACGCCGAGTGGACCCGCCGGTGGGCGGAGGTCGAGCCGGAGTGGTCGGGCCGCACGGCGGGACCGGCCGACCGGACCGGCTGACCCGGGACGCCCGCTCACGAGCCGGGTCTTCGGCGCCTCACCCCGATTTGCGGAGCGTTCACGCGCCCGCAACGAACCCGACGGGCAACTCCCGGCGCCCCCGCTCGTTGAACCGGGTGCCGGTATCGGCGGGGACTGGGGAGCCCCCTCGCCGATACCGGCAGATCCGGCTCCGGGACCGGTCAGCCGTCCGGCAGGATCGGCACCTCCAGCCCCTGGTCCCGGCCCAGTCGCGCCGCCCGCGTGACGGACTCCGTGCCGAACCGGGTCCGCAGCGAGTCCAGGGTCCGGTCCAGCTCCGGCCCGCTGGTGCGGTCGAAGGGCAGGGCGAGCTGCATCGCGTCGTCCGTGTCGAGGTTGGTGAGCGAGATCCCGATCAGCGTGAGCCCGCGGTCGAGGACCATGCTCAACGACTCGCGGAGCAACCGCCGCGTGGCCTCGAGCAGGGTCGGGGTGTGGTCCGTGGCCCGGGCGAGGGTGTGCGAGCGGGTGGCCCGGGTGTAGTCGCCGAAGCGCAGCCGCAGGACGACCGTGCGGCAGGTCCGGTCCGCCCCGCGCAGCCGCTTGCCGAGCCGGTCGACGATCCCGGCCAGGATCGCATCCATCTCCTCCGGCGAGCGGAAGCGCCGGCCGAGGGCCCGCTGCGAGCCGATCGACCTCCGGCGCCGACCGGTCTCGACCACCCGCGGGTCGTGGTTGTGGGCCAGCGCGTGCAGGTGCCGCCCGGAGGCCCGGCCGAGCAGCGAGACCAGCGCCGGTTCGCCGAGGTCGGCCACCTCGCCGACGGTGCGGATCCCCAGCGCGTGCAGCTTCGCCGCGGTGACCTTCCCGACGCCCCACAGCCGCTCGACGGGCAGCGGGTGCAGGAAGTCCAGCTCACCGCCCGGCGGGACCTCCAGCAGCCCGTCCGGCTTCGCGACCCCGCTGGCGACCTTCGCCAGGAACTTCGTGCAGGCCACACCGACCGTGATCGGCAGGCCCGCCTCGGCCAGCACCCGGGCCCGCAGCCGCTCGGCGATCGCCACCGGCGCGCCCGCGATCCGCCACAGGCCTCCGACGTCGAGGAACGCCTCGTCGATCGACAGGCCCTCGACCACCGGCGTGGTGTCCGTGAAGATCGCGAAGACCGCCTTGCTGGCCTCGCTGTACGCCGAGAACCGCGGCGGGACCACGATCGCGTGCGGGCAGAGCGCCCGCGCCTGCCGGCCGCCCATCGCGGTGCGCACGCCGAAGGCCTTGGCCTCGTAGCTGGCGGCGAGCACCACCCCGCCGCCGACGATCACCGGCCGCCCGCGCAGCCGCGGCGCGTCCCGCTGCTCGACCGACGCGTAGAAGGAGTCGAGGTCGGCGTGCAGGATGCTCGCCTCCGCGCGACTCTCGATCCGGGACACGAACAGATGTTCGCATGCGAGCCCGACAAAATCCCGCCGTCCGTGGCAGGCGGTCCCCACCTCACCGGGGCGGCGGAGCCGCTAGGGACAGGCGATGCGCCTCCCCGACAACGAGACGACGTCCAGCCGCAGGAAGTGAGGCGTGTCGCCGCCGGCCCACGGCCGCAGCGGGAGCCGGCGGGCCCGGGCGAGCTCGGCCGGGTCCTCGACCACCCGCAGCCGGCCGAACGCCAACAGGCTCCACCCCTCCTCCCACACCTCGTCGACGTGGTCGACCTGGAAGGCCACCCGCTCGCAGCGGGCCGCCGCGGCGACCTTGCTGCCCGCGGCGGACCGGAAGTACACGGCGTCGCCGTCGACGGCGAAGTTCACCGGCAGCACGAGCGGCCACCCGTCGGCGACGAAGGCCAGCCGACCCAGCCGCGGGCGATGGGTGACGAGCAGGGCACGGCACTCGTCGGGGCTGAGCGTCGCCAGTGCGATCTCGGTCTCGGACATCGTCGTCCCCACGGCTCGTGGTGCGTCGCCGCCCGGCGCCGGCGCGCCGTCGCCGGCGCCGGGAAGTGTTCCCGACGGGCAGGTGGCGCACGCAGGGCCGAAGGTCCCTGCCCGTCCGGCGGCGCGGACCGCGAGGATCCGGACATGGGTGCCGGGTCGTCGTCACCGCCCCTGCGCGACCTGCTCCCGGGCGGGACCGCGTTGCCCACCGTGCTGCCTCCCGCGCTGGTCGACGAGCTCGACCGGCGCCGCACGGTGCAGGACGTCCCGGCGGGCACGGTCCTGCTACGGCAGCGGGCCGTCGTCGACGACCTGATCGTGCTCGTCCGCGGGCGGATCGCGACCCTCCTCGACTTCGCGGGCACCGGGGACCTGGTGGTCGAGTCCACCGAGGATCCCGGGCGGGTGTTCGGCTGGTCGGGCCTGGTCGCGCCGGGCCGGGCGACGGCCACGGTCCGCGCGGACGAGGACTCACGGATCGTGCGGCTGCCGCTCGCGGTGGTGCGCGACGGACCGCCGCGCTGGACGGCGGCCGTGTGCGGGCTGGTCGCGGGGGCGCTGGTGGACCGCACGAGGGAGCTGCAGGCGCGGTGGGCAGACCCCGCGACGGAGCCGTCCGAGCCGTCGGAGCTGTCCGAGGTGCCCGGGCCGTCCGAGCTGTCCGCGCTGTCCGAGCTGTCGGAGGTCACCGGGGATGCGTGACCTCGCCGCGGTGCGCCGCTGGTTCGCGGGGCTCGCCCTGCTCGACCAGCTGCACGACGCGGACCGGTACCTGTTCGCCGAGCACGCGACCTGGGTGACCCTCCCGGCCGGCGCGCGCCTGTACGGCGAGGGCGAGCGGGGGTCGGCGCTGTGGTTCCTCGTCGAGGGCGAGGTCGTCCTCGGCCCGGCGGCCGGGGCCGGGGTCGACGGCGGGGTCGACGGCGGGGTCGACGGCGGGGTCGACGGGAGGGTGGACGGGGTCGTGCGGCGGGCGGTCACGACGCCCGGCTACCCCGTGGGCTGGGACGGCGTCGTCCGGCCCGACCGGTACCGCTGGGACGCGCACGCAGCCACCCGCATCCGGCTGCTGCAGGTGGACCGGGAGGTGATCGACGCGTCCTGCCGCCGCGACGAGGCCTTCGCGGCGCGGTGGCACGAGCTGCTTCTGTGGCTCGCGGGCGGGCAGCTGCGGCGCCAACACACCCGCCTGGTGACCGGCCACTACGACGACGAGACGGACGCCGTCGCCGCGCTCGTCGCGCTGCGGGCCGAGGAGCTCCGGGTGACCTCACCGCTCCACCGCATCCCCGGCTACCTGCGCTCCCGCCCGACGGTGGCCGACGCCTTCCGGGCGCTCGAGGTGATTCGCGACGGTCCCGACGCGGTCGAGGCCGAGATCGCGCGGGAGGCGCTCGACGTGCTCGCGGGCGTCCGCCGAGAGCTGCGGGTCTACCTGGGCCTCCAACGGGTCTACGAGGCGGTCGCCTCGGCGCCCCCGGACCTCGGGCCCGCGCAGGTCCGGGCCCGGGCCTGCCGGGCGCTCGTGGACCTGTTCGCGCACACCGAGTACCGCATCACGGGCCTCGACCGGCTGCCGCCGACGCCGGGCAACGTCGTGCTGTGCAACCACCTGGACAGCCACCCCGGCAACCGCCTGCCGAACGGGTTCAGCCTGATCCTCGACACGCACTTCGTCTCGTCGGTGATCCTCTACCGGACCTACGGGCGGGCTCCGGTCCGGGTGGTCCGGGACTCGCACTGGCACGAGGCCGGGCACGCGCGCTACTACGCCCGCCTGGGCTACGTCATGGTCCCGTCCGCGGAGGCGGGCCCGGCGACCCCCGAGCAGCGGGCCGAGCGGTACGAGCGCTTCGTGGCCGAGGCGTCCGCGACTCTGCGCGCCGGCGACGACCTCGTCGTCTGCCCGGAGGGTCGGCCGGGTCCCACCGCGGGGTCGCCGGGCCGCCTGCGCCTCGGTGCCTTCCGGCTGGCCGGCCGGCTCGACCCGGAGCCGCTGATCGTCCCGGTCGCCGTCGCGAACTTCGACCAGCGGCTCAGCCGGGCCGTGCTCGGCGCCGTGGTCGCGGAGCCGTTCCGGATGTCCGACGTCGTCGCCGACCGGTCCGATCCCGAGCAGGTGGCGCGGTTCGTCGACGACGAGCTGACCCCGCGCTACCGGAACTGGGTGCGCGAGGCGGCGGCGCTGCGCTGAGCACGCGGACGCGCCTGCCCGAACCCGGCCGGCACCCCGTCGACGGCCAGCTCGAGCCAGCGCTCGTCGAACCCGTCCCACGCCTGCATGGCAGGGCCGGCGTCGTGGCTCACCGGGAAGGTCATGACCTCGCACGGCGCCCGGAACCGCCCCACCACCGCCTCCACGGTGGCGCGCGGCACCACGCGGTCGACCACGCCGAGACCGACCACGGTGGGGCAGCCGACGCGGGGCGCCAGCAGGGCGGCGTCGAAGTAGGACAGGACGGCCTGCAGGTCGTCCTCGGGGTACTCGGGATGCCGCTCGAGGAACGAGGCGAGCTCGGCGCCCGACCCGGCCTCGACGAGCAGGCGGCGGCCCTCCGCCCAGCCGAAGGTGGGCACCCCCAGCACGAGCAGGTCCGCGTGCGGCGCCACCGCCTCGGCCATCATCGCCAGCCCGCCCGCGAGGCTGACGCCGTGACTGACCCTGCGCAGCGTCGGGACCCCCAGGGCCGCGGCGACCTCGGTCGCCCGCACGTAGTCGCACACGGCGCCGCGCAGCACGGACGTCTCCGGTCGGCGCGCGCCCGTCAGCAGCCAGCCCGCCGGTGCCGGTGCGCGGACCGCCGCGAGCGAACGACCGAACCCGCGGACGTCGAAGCCCAGCACGTGGCAGCCCGCGCGGACCCACCCGAGCCGGGGGACGGCCCGCGACCGGTACCCGTGGGCGTGCACGACCAGGGGCCGGGGCGCGGTGCCTTCCCAGGTGATCGCGTACCCGCGGATCGGCTGCCCGCCCCAGGACCGGAACTCCAGGTCGCGGGCGACCGTGCCGGCGCTCGGCGCGGGGCGCGGGGTCCGGCGGAGGTCGACCGGGACGTCGCGCAGCTGCGCGAGCGTCGCGGCCCAGAACGCGTCGAGGTCCGGGGGACGGCCCGGGCCCCCGGCCCCCGGCAGCGCGCCCGATGTCACCGCCGTCCCCGCACCTCCTCGGTCGCCTACCCGAGGGTGAAGGGGTCCCGGGTCCCGCCGGTGAGCTCCACCCACACCGACTTGGTCTCCAGGTACTCGTCGACCGCGGCGACGCCGTTCTCCCGGCCCAGCCCGGAGGCGCCGAACCCGCCGAAGGGCACGCTGGGCGCCACGACGCGGTAGGCGTTGATCCACACCGAGCCCGCCCGGATCCGCGCCGCCACCCGGTGCGCCCGGTGCACGTCCTTGGTCCACACGGCGCCGGCCAGGCCGTACGGCGTGTCGTTGGCCAGCTTCACCGCCTCGTCCTCGTCCGTGAAGGTGTAGGCGGACAGCACCGGGCCGAAGACCTCCTCGCGCACCACCGTCGACGCCGGGCCGACGCCCGTGAGCACGGTCGGCTTCACGAAGTACCCGCCGAGCCCGTCCTCGGCCGCCCCGCCGTACGCGACGGTCGCGCCCTCGTCCTGCGCCGTCCGCAGGTAGCCCAGCACCTTCTCGTACTGCGGGCCGTTGGCGACCGGGCCCATCTCGGTCTCCGGGTCGTTCGGGTCGCCGAGCTTGATGGTCGCCGCGCGCTCGGCCACGAGCCGGACCAGCTCGTCGTGCACCGACTCGTGGACGATCAGCCGCGACCCGGCCATGCAGGTCTGCCCGGTCGCCGCGAACACGCCCGCGATCAGCCCGTTCGCCGCGGCCTGCAGGTCGGCGTCGGGGAACACGATCTGCGGCGACTTCCCGCCGAGCTCCAGGGTGACCTTGTTGAGGTTCTCCGCCGCGGCGTGCGCGACCGCGCGCCCGGTCGCCGTCGAGCCGGTGAAGGCCACCTTGTCGACGCCCGGGTGCCCGGCCAGGTGCGCCCCGACCTCCCGGTTCAGCCCGGTCACGACGTTGACGACGCCCGGCGGGAACCCGGCCTGCTCGATCAGCTCGGCGAACCCGAGCGTCGAGGCGGGCGCGTGCTCCGACGGCTTGACGACGATCGTGCAGCCGGCCGCGAGGGCCGGGGCGAGCTTCCACGTCATGAGCAGCAGCGGCGAGTTCCAGGGCGTGATCGCGGCGACCACCCCGACCGGCTCCCGCCGCGTGTACACGAGGTAGTTCGGGTTGGGGGTCGGGATCTGCCGGCCCTCGATCGTGTAAGCGAGCCCGGCGTAGTAGTGGTACCAGGAGCCCAGGCCGTTGAGCTGGCCGATCATCTCCCGGTACAGCTTGCCGGAGTCGTTGACCTCGAGCCGGGCGAGCCGCTCGGCGTTCTCGCCGACGAGGTCGCCGAGCCGGCGGAGCAGCGCGGCCCGCGCGAACCCCGTGGTCCGGCCCCACTCGCCGTCGAGCGCGGCCCGGGCGGCGGCGACCGCGGCGTCGACGTCCTCTGTGCCGGCGTCGGGGATCTCCGCCCACGGTTCGCCCGTGTAGGGGTTCTGCGACTCGAAGGTGCGTCCCGACGCAGCGTCGGCGGGCTTGCCGCCGATCAGCATGCGGAACCGTTCCAGCCCTGCGCTCATGTGCCGTCCTCCTCGACCGTCCCGGACCGACCCTAGGGGAGTGGCATGCCACCCTCCAGGGGCGTCGCACGACCCGGTCAGAGCACGCCGTCGAGTCCCTTCCGGACGGCGTCGGCCAGCAGGTCCAGGTGCTCCTCGGTGGCGGTGAGCGGCGGCGAGAAGCCGAGCGAGGAGATCATCGGCCGGACCAGCACGCCGTGGTCGCGCACGGCGTTCGCGACGGCGCCGGGTAGGCCGGGCGTCGCGGCCAGCCGCTCCGGGTCGAGCTCGAGCGCGCCGAGGAAGCCGGTCCCGCCCCGGGCGTGGTCGACGAGCGGGTGGTCGGCCAGTCCGGCGAGGCGCTCGGCCAGCGGGCCCTCCAGCGCGACGGCCCGGTCGAACAGGCCGTCGCGCTCGTAGACCTCGATCGTCGCGAGCCCGGCGGCGCAGGCGGCGGGGTGCCCGGAGTAGGTCTGGCCGTGCCGGAACACGCGGCCCGGCTCGTCCCAGAACGGGGACGCCACCCGTCCCGACGCGACGACGCCGCCGAGCGGCTGCACCCCGGACGTCACCCCCTTGGCGAACACGACGAGGTCCGGCCGCACCCCGAAGCGCTCCACCCCGAACCAGTTCCCGAGCCGCCCGAACCCGCAGATCACGGAGTCGGCGACGAACAGCACGCCGTGCCGGGCGCAGACCTCGGCGGCGGCCTCGATGTAGCCCGGGGGCGGCGGGAGCACCCCGCCCGCGCCGATCACCGGCTCGCAGAGGAACGCGGCGACCCGCTCGGCGCCGAGCTCGCGGATGGTCTCCTCGAGCATCTCGGCGTCGTTCCAGGCCGTCTGCACGACGTCCGGCACGAACGGCGGCGCCACCCGGTTGCCGGGGATGCCCGCGAGCGAGGTCCCGAGCCCGTGCGTGCCGTGGTAGCTGTGCTCGCGGTGCAGCAGGATCGTGCGGTCGGGCTGCCCGGTCAGCGCGAAGTACGCGCGCGCCATCTTGGCGGCGGTGTCGATCGAGTCCCCGCCGCCGCTGGTGAAGAAGACCCGGCCGTCGTCGACCGGCGCGCGGGCCGCGATCTCGTCGGCGAGCCGGAGCGCCGGCTCGTTCGCGAAGTCGGTGAACAGGTGGTAGGCGTCGAGCTCCCGCAGCTGTGCGGTCACGGCGTCGACGATCTCGCGCCGCCCGTGACCGGCGTTGGCGTACCAGAGGCTGGCGGTCGCGTCGAGGTAGCGGGTTCCGGCGCTGTCCCAGAGCCAGACGTCCTCGGCGCGGGTGATCGTCACCTGCGACCGCCGCACCGCGTGCATGGCGGCGAACGGGTGCCAGAGGGTCTCGGTGCCGGTCACGGCGTCTCCTTCGGATCGGTTCGGGCGGTTCGTCCACGGGGTCGGCGGGACCCGTGCGGCGTCCGGCTCGCCGGAGCCGCCGGGGGGAGAGTAAGCAGGGCGGGGACACGAGATCTTCGAGGAGGCGCGAAGTGGCGTACGACGCCGTGCTGGCCGAGACCGTGGGCATCCGCGGCCACGGCGACGACCTGGTCGAGGCCTACACCGCCCGGCCGATGGCCCCCGGCCCCCGCGGCGGGGTGGTCGTCATCCACCACATGCCCGGCTACGACCGGGAGTCGAAGGAGGTCGTGCGCCGGTTCGCGGTGCTCGGCTACGACGCGATCTGCGTCAACCTCTACAGCCGCGAGGCGCCCGGCGCGGCCCCGGACGACGCCGCCGCGACCGCCCGCGCGCAGGGCGGCGTGCCGGACGAGCGGTTCGTGGGCGACGCGAAGGCCGCGGCCCGCTGGCTGCGCGACCTGCCGACGTCGAACGGCACGGTCGGCACGATCGGCTACTGCTCCGGCGGCCGGCAGGCCTTCCTGACCAGCATCGAGGTCGACGTCGAGGCGGCCGTGGACTGCTACGGCGCGTTCGTCGTCGGGACCCCGCCGGAGGGCTTCCCGCTGCAGGTGCAGCCGCTCGCCGACCGGGTCGCCGAGGTGCGGGCGCCGATCCTGGGCCTGTTCGGCAACGACGACTCCTACCCGGCCCCGGAGCAGGTCGACGAGCTGGAGAAGCTGCTGCAGGAGCACGGGAAGACCTACGAGTTCCACCGCTACGACGGCGCCGGGCACGCGTTCTTCTCCGTCGACCGGCCCAGCTACCGGCCGGAGGCGGCGGTCGACGGCTGGCGGCACATCGAGGCCTTCTTCGCGACCCACCTGGCGGGCTGACCCGTGTGCACCTACTCCACGGAGAAGATCGAGGTGGCCGGCAGCAGCGGGAAGGGGCCGGCGGGCTGGTTCCCGCTGCGCACCGCGACGGTCTACTACGACCACCCCGTCCACGCCCCGGACGAGCACACGGTCAACATCGACTTCCTCAACCCCGAGCAGGGGCCGGGGGCGCGGGTGGCGGTGGAGCTCAGCCTCGACACCGCCCGTGAGCTCCTCGCCGCGCTGCAGACGACCGTGGAGCGCGCCGCACACCACTGAGCCGTCCACCACTGAGCCGTCCACCACTGAGCCGTCCACCACCGGGCCGTCCACCACCGGGCCGTCCACCACTGAGCCGTCCACCACCGGGCCGTCCACCACCGGGCCGCTCATCACCGGTCCGAAGGCCCGGGCCGTCGGTCGGTATCGCCGGGCGGCTGTCCGTGCTCTCCTCTGTCGGGGCGGGTGACGAGGGGAGCACGGACGGTGGCACGGAACCTGGCGGACTGCTGCAGCGACGTCACGACGATCGCGGACGTGGTGAGGGTGCTGAGCGCCGTCCGCGACGCGTCGGCCGAGGACATCATGCGTCCGGAGGTCGACGGCATCTCCTGCTTCTCGCGGCTCTACACGATCATCACGCAGAACGTGCTGGACACGGTGGAGGGCCGCAAGCCGAAGCGGGAGTTCAAGGACCCGGACTTCCTGACCCTGCTCGACCTCGAGTTCGCGCGGCGGTACATCGCCGCGATCAGGGCGTACGAGGCCGGCCGCGGGGACACCCCGAAGAGCTGGGACGTGCTGTTCGAGCGCCGGCGCAAGGCCGGCATCGGGCACGTCAACTTCGCCGCCGCGGGCGTGAACGCCCACGTGAACTTCGACCTGGCCTTCGCGCTGCTCGAGACGTGGAAGACGTTCCCGCCGAACGCCGACCGGCGCTCGGACTACGGCCAGGTCAACGAGATCTTCGCCGAGGAGATGGACCAGCTCCGCGAGGACTTCGACGCCTTCCTGGCCGAGGTCGCGCCGGACGGCAGCGCGGTCGACCGGTTCGGCAACGCCGCGTCGGACCTCCTCGTCCGGGTGACCCGGGCGCTCGCCTGGGAGGCGGCCGAGGAGGTCTGGGAGCACTACGACCCGACGAAGGCGGACGGCGGCCAGGCCTACCGGAAAGCCTACGACCGGATGGAGCGCCGGCTCGACCGCACCGCCTGGATCCTCGGCTGGGGCGTGCTGACCGCGCCCGACCTGCCCTGACCCCACGGACGCCGACACCTCACACCCCGCGCGGCTGGAGGATCTCCGGGTCGACGTCGAGGTGCAGCACCGCGGCCCGGCCCCCCGCGACGGCGGCCAGGGCGCGGTCGAGCGCGGCCGGGACGTCGTCGGTGCGGGAGAGCCGCTCGCCGTGCAGGCCGAAGGAACGGGCCAGTGCGCCGAAGTCCGGGTTGACCAGCGCCGTGCCGCTGGGCCGGCCCGGGTGGTGGCGCTGCTGGTGCTGGCGGATGGTGCCGTAGCCCGAGTTGTCGGCGATCACCACGAGCGGGGTCGCGCCGTAGGCCGCGGCGGTGGCGAGCTCCTGGCCGTTCATGAGGAAGCAGCCGTCGCCGGCCACGCACACCACCTGCCGCCCGGGGTGGACGAGCGAGGCGGCGACGGCGGCGGGCAGCCCGTAGCCCATCGCCCCGTTGCGCGGCGCGAGCAGCGAGGGGAACGAGTGCCGCGGCAGGAACCGCTGCGCCCAGATCGCGTGCTGGCCCGCGCCGTGGGCGACGATCGCGTCCGGCGTCATCCGCTCCGCCAGCGCGGCGACGGCCATGTCCAGGTCGACGTACTCGCTGCGCACCGGCACGCCGGGCGTCGCGAACCGCTCGCGGGCGGCGCGCAGCCCCTCCCACCACACCGGGTCCGCCGCGGGTCCCTCGGGGAGCGCGCCGGCGAAGGCGGCCGGGGTCGCGAGCAGGTGCAGGTCGACGCGGCGCTGGTGCGCCCGCAGGTCGGGGTCGGCGGAGACGACGACCGTCGGCGCGTCCGGGTTCCCGCGGGTGTAGCCGCCGGACAGGACGTCGCCGTACTGCCCGCCGACGAAGAGCAGCAGGTCGGCGCGGTCGAGGGCGTCGAGCAGGCCGGGATCGGAGCCGTAGCCGAACCAGCCGGCGTAGGCGGGGCTGTCGTGGTCGACCATGTCCTGGCACCGCCAGTCGGCGACGACGGGGAAGCGCCGCCGCTCGCACCACGCGGTCACGGCGGCCGCCGCGTCGGCCGTCCAGCCGGTCCCGCCGACGATCACGAGCGGCCGCTCGGCCCGGCCGAGCAGCACCTCGAGCTCCTCGGCCTGGGGCGCGGACACCGCGCCGCCGGAGACGGCCCGCGCCGGGACGACGGGTGCGGCGGTCTTGGCCGTGAGGACGTCCTCGGGAAGCCCGATCACCACCGGGCCCGGCCGGCCCGCCGTCGCCACCGCGAACGCCTCGGCCACCTGCTCGGCCGCGCGCTCCGGCCGGTCGAGGGTGATCACGCGCTTCGCGGTGGTGCCGAACCAGCCGCCGAGGGAGAACTCCTGGAAGGACTCCCGGTCCCGGTCGGCGACCGGGATCAGCCCGACGAGCAGGACCATGGGTGTGGCGTCCTGCCAGGCGGTGTGCACCGCGATCGCCGCGTTGGCCGCGCCCGGCCCGCGGGTCACGGCGACCACGCCGGGACGGCCGGTCAGCCGGGCCTCGGCGAGCGCCATGAACCCGGCGCCGCCCTCCTGCCGGCACACGACCATGTCGATCGGGGAGTCGTGCAGGGCGTCGAGCACCTCCAGGTAGCTCTCGCCGGGCACGCCGTACACGCGCGGCACCCCGAGCGCCTCCAGCTGCGCGACGAGCAGCGCTCCCGCGGTCCGTTCCACGCCGGTCCGGCCGGCCCCTGCCGACTTCTCAACCACGGACGTCGACCTCCCGCACCTCGTCGTCGCGCCCCAGGGCGACCTTGGGAGCGAGCATGCCCGAGATCGCGGTGATCAGGGCGATCACGATCAGCAGCAGCGCCGCGGTCCACGACGCCCCACCGGCCCCCGCGAGGAAGGCCGACGCGACGAGCGGCACGAACCCGCTGACCACGCCGGCGACGTTGGCCGACAGGGCCACGCCGGAGTACCGCAGGCGGGCCGGGAACAGCTCGGTGAGCAGCGCGCCGGAGACGGCGTAGGGGATCGACAGGCAGGCGACGCCCAGGGTCACGCCGATGATCACCAGCGCGGCGGCCTTGCTGTCGATCAGCCAGAACATCGGGAACGCGGCGACCGCGGAGATGACACCGCCCGCGACGGTGATCCGGGCCGCGCCGTACCGCTCCGCGAGCCGGCCGCCGGTGATCAGCACGAGGATCTCGACGGCGGCCGCGACCAGCGTGGCGCCCAGCATCAGCGACTGTGGCAGCTTGAGCGTGGCCGTGCCGTAGCTGATCACGAACGTGGTGGCCAGGTAGAACCCGCCGACGCCGAGGAACGCCGAGCCGGCGCCCACCATCAGCTGCGGGAAGGAGCGCAGCAGGACGTCCTTGACCGGCGAGCTCGCCCGCTCGTCCTCGGCCAGCAGCTGCTCGAACAGCGGCGACTCCTCGACCCGGCGGCGCAGGTACAGCGCGACGGCGAGCAGCGGGAAGGCGACGAGGAACGGGATCCGCCAGCCCCAGGAGTCGAAGCTCTCCTTCGGCAGCGCGGACACCGCGAGGAAGGCACCCGAGGAGAGCAACGTGCCGATGGGCGAGCCGATCTGCGGCATCGCCGCGTACCGGCCGCGCTTGTCCTTCGGTGCGTGCTCCACGGCGAGGGTGACCGCGCCGCCCCACTCGCCGCCGACCGCGATGCCCTGCAGCAGCCGCAGCACGGTGAGCGCGATCGGCGCGAGGACGCCGATCGACACGGCGGTCGGCAGCACGCCGATCAGGCCCGTGACGATGCCGATCATCGTGACGGTGACGATCAGGCAGGTCCGCCGGCCGATCCGGTCGCCGAGGTGGCCGAAGAGGATCGCGCCCAGCGGCCGGGCGGCGAACCCGACGGCGAAGGTGGCGAACGCCGCGAGAGTGGCCGCGACCGGCGAGCCGGTGAAGAACAACCGGTTGAACACCAGCGAGGCGGCCGTGCCGAAGAGGAAGAAGTCGTACCACTCGAGGGCGGTGCCGACGAACGCGCCGAAGGCGACCTTGCGCGCCTCGCGGTCGCTGACGACCGCGGTGCCTGCCGGTGAGCTCATGACATCTCCTGGGTGTCGAGACCGAGCGTGGTGGAGCCGTGGGTGGGACGTCCGCCGAGGAGCGTCGCGACCACCTCGGTCGTGCCGATCCGGTCGGCGGGGACGGCCAGCACGTCGTCGCCGAGGACGACGAGATCGGCGTGCTTGCCGGGGGTGAGGGAGCCGCGGACCCGCTCGTCGCCGGCGGTCCACGCGGCGTCGAGGGTGTAGGCGCGCAGGGCCGCGGCGGCCGTGACGCGCTCGTCGGGCCCGAGGACCGCGCCGCCGCGGGTGCGCCGCTCGACCATGGACTGCATGCCGAGCAGCGGTGCGCCGAGCGCGACGGGCCGGTCGGAACTGCCCGGGACGCGCAGGCCGGCGCGGTGGAAGCCGCCGACCCGGTAGAGCGAGTCGGCGCGGTCCGGTCCGACGGCGGCAGCCATCGTGTCGCCGATCTCGTAGAGGAACCGCGCCTGGGGGACGGGCGTGACACCGAGGTCGGCCATCCGCGCGATCTGCGCCTCGGTGGTCACGGCGGCGTGCTCGATCCGGTGCCGCACCTCCGGCCGCGGACGCTCCTTCTGCGCCTCGGCGAAGGTGTCGAGGGCGAGGTCCACGGCCCGGTCGCCGATGGCGTGCGCCGCCACGGCCCAGCCGGACACGTGCGCGTCGACGACCCGCCGGCGCAGCAGCTCGGGATCGTCCTGCAGGTAGCCGTGGGAGTGGCGGTCGCAGAAGGGGTGCAGCATCGCGGCGGTCCGGGCCACCAGCGACCCGTCGAGGAAGATCTTCATCGGGCCGAGCCGGAGCATGTCGTCGCCGAACCCCGTGCGCAGGCCGAGGTCCAGGCCGAAGCGGTCCGGGTCGCTGGCGTGGCCGCGCAGCGGGTGCAGGGCGTCGGAGACCGGCATGACCTGCACCCGGACGTCGAGCAGGCCCGCCTGCTGGTAGGCGCCGAGCTCGAGCCCGGACCGGCCGATCCAGCCGCCACCGACACCGCACTCGGTGACGTGCGTGAGGCCCTCGCCCGCGTACACCGCCGCCGCCCGCCGGATCGCCGTCGCCAGGTCGGCCAGGGGATGGGGCACCACGAGAGCGCCGACGAGGTTCTGGGCCTGCTCCTCGAGGGTCCCGGTCGGTCCGTCGGCGTCGGTCACGACCACGCCGCCCTCGGGCACCGGGCGGTCGCCGATCAGGTCGAGGACCGGCGAGTTGACCGTGCAGACGTGCCCGGAGCGATGCGTGAGCCAGACCTTGCGGCCGCCCGCGGCCCGGTCCAGCTCCCGCCGGTGCGGATGCCCGCCGAGGGTGGTGTCGTCGTAGCCGGAACCGACCACCCAGGCGTCGGCGGGCAGGGTCGCCGCGCGCTCGGCGACGGCCGCGTACAGCGCGTCGAGGTCCGGCAGGCCGGCGAGCGCGATCTCGGAGAGGGACTGGCCGAACCAGGCCATGTGGTTGTGCGCGTCGCCGAGGCCGGGGACCACGGTGGCGCCCTGCAGGTCGATCTCGCGGCGGGCGCGCAGGCCCTCGGGATCGAGGGCGAAGACCCGGCCCTGGTGGATCGCGACGGACCGGGCGCATGGGTGGTCCGCGTCGAGGGTGTGGACGGTCGCGTTGTGCAGCAACAGGTCGATCACTGATCACCCCAGGTGGTGGAGCCGGGTCAGGGGCAGGGTGGGCGAGCGGTGCAGCGGCACGTCGCGGCCGTCGACGCGCACCGGGATCGGTTCGGGCGCGACCTCGACCTGCGGGGTCGCCGTGTTGTGCAGCATGTCCGCGCAGGTCAGGCCCCGGCTGTCCGCGATGCTCGCGTAGCCGCGGCCGGCGGGCAGGCCCGCGCGCTCGGCGTGCTCGGAGACGAAGACGTGGGCCAGCCGCGCCGGCGCGGTGCCCAGCCCCCCGTAGAAGGGGCGCATCCGCCGCGGCTGGGTGAGCCGCGTCGAGCCGGAGCCCGAACCCGCGGCGCCCCAGGCGACGAACCCGGACTTGAGCACCAGGTCGGGCTGCGCGCCGAACCAGGCCGGGTTCCACAGCACGAGATCGGCGAGCAGCCCGGGCCGGACCGAGCCGACGTGCTGCGCGAGCCCGTGCGCGACCGCCGGGTTGTGCGTGAGCTTGGCCAGGTAGCGCAGGACCCGGGCGTTGTTGACGACGTCGGGGCCGGTCTCCCCGGCCAGCGTCGCCTGCACGTGGGCGAGCTGCCAGGTGCGGCGGGCGGTCTCGCCGATCCGGCCCATGCCCAGGGCGTCGGAGTTCACGATCGCGATCGCGCCGGAGTCGTGCAGGGCGTTCTCCGCGGAGATCGCGTGCTCGCGGATGCGACTGGCCGCGATGCTCGCGTCGCTGGGCACGTGCGCGTGCCCGCGGTGCACCGTCAGCGTCATCGGGCCCAGCTCGGCGACGGTCGACGGGGTGAGCGGGAGCGTCGGCGTCGTCGACGACGTGAGGACGTTGTCCTTCGAGACGATCTGCAGCAGGTCGGGATGTCCGCCGCCGCCCTCGACGTGGTAGGCGTGCACGGTGCGGCCGCCGACGGCGTCGAGGGTGTCGGCGAGGTAGCCGGACTCGTTGAGGGTGTCGGTGTGCAGCGCGACGGGCAGGTCGGCGCCCTCGGCCACGCCGAGGCACGTGTCGATCACCGGGGGAGTGGCGCCCCAGTCCTCGTGGATCTTGAACCCGCCGGCGCCGGCGGCCACGGCCTCCTCGAGCAGCGCGGCGCTCGTGGAGCTGCCGCGGGCGAGGAACGCGGCGTTGATCGGCACGTCCGCCCAGCCCTCGATCAGGGTGTGGAGGTTGCGGCGGGGGTTGGCGCCGACGTCCCACACCCCGCCCATCCCCATCCCGACCAGGGTGGTCACGCCGGCGGAGAGCGCGGCGCCGGCGAGGTCGGCGTTGGACAGGTGCACGTGCGAGTCCACGACGCCGGGGGTGCAGATCAGCCCCTCGCCCGTGACCATGGCGGTGTGGGCGTCGACCTCCAGCTCGACCCCGGCCTGGACCTGTGGGTTCCCCGCCCGCCCGACGCCGACGACCCGGCCGTCCTTGATCCCGATGTTGGTCTTGCGCACGCCCAGGAGCGGGTCGACCAGCACCACCCCGAGGACGATCATGTCCAGGGCGCTGGCCCGGTCCGCGGAGCTGCTGACCAGCGCGCCGTGCCGGGCGGTCTTGCCGCAGCCGCCGAGGAGCTCCTCGCCGGGCTCGGTGTCGTCGGCCTCGATCTCGATCCAGAGGTCCGTGTCGGCCAACCGGATCCGGTCGCCCGTCGTCGGCCCGTAGAGGCGGGCGTACTCGCGGCGCTCGACGGTCGTCATGCGTGCGTCCTTCCCATCCGGACCACCGGGACCTCCCGCTCTGCGCCGGCTTCCACCTTCACCGACGTCCCGGCCGGTAGATCGAGGCGGAAACTCCCGGCCTCGGCGAGCTCGACCTCCAGGGCGGGATTGAGCCGGTCGAGCTGGACGTGCGAGGACACCCAGATCGCCAGGTGTCCGCGGTTGCGCAGGCGCGCGGAGCCGCGCTCCCGGCCCGGTGCGAGCTCGCGGGGCGGGCCCTCCGCGCGGACCGCACCCGGCCCGTCGGCGGGCGGGGCACCGAAGGGGTGGTCGACGTGCACGAGCACCGTTCCGTGCGGGAAGAGCGCCTCGACCTGCAGCGCCGGCACGGCAGCGGCGACGCCCTCGACCAGGCGGGCCGGGTCGACGACGGTGCGGGCCCGGGCCACGACCTCCTCGTAGGGCAGGTCGTCCCAGGCCATCTCGCAGATCTCGTCGCAGACGAGCGCGATGGCGTCCGGCGCGCCGAGCTTCGCGCCCCGGTCGAGCCGGCGGCGCGCGAGCGAGGCCGCGCTGTGCAGCAGCAGCCGCTCGGTCTCTCGCGGGGTCAGGTGCACGGGCACAGCCTGGCCGTTCCACGGTCGCGCCGGTACCACTTCGCGCAGCGCGATGTGAGCTGGATGATGTGCAGATGCACAGCCCGCGTGACACGGACGCGCACGTCGCCGACGACGCCCGCTGGGCCGTCCTGGTGGGCCGGCTGCGGGCCGACTCCGGGGGACTGGTCGACGAGTTCGTGGACCGGGTCCGCCGGATCGCCCCGTACGGCCGGGGGCTCGTCCCGCCGGACCGGCTGGTCACCGACGCGGACCTGACCTTCGACCACCTGCTGCGCCGGATCGCGGGGCAGGACGTCCCGGAGCGGCTCGCGGGCATCGGCCAGGCGATCGGGCGGGACCGGGCACGGCGCGGTGTCCCGCTCAACGAGTTGCTCTCGGCCGTGCGGCTCGACTTCCGGGTGCTGTGGTCGGCCCTCCGCGACCGCGCGACGCCCGAGGAGCGCGACATCCTGGTCGCGCGGGTCGAGCAGGTGTGGGCGGTGGTCGAGGACTACACGCTGCAGATCCAGTCCAGCTACCAGGAGGAGGCCGCGCTGCTCGCGCGCGAGCGGCACGGGGAGCGGACCGCGCTGGTGGGCGAGCTGCTCGGAAGCGAGAACCCCGACCCGGACCAGGTCGAGCGGGTGGCGCTCGCGCTGGCCGTCGACGTCGACGCGGACTTCCTCGTCGCCGCGGCAGGTGCGGCGTCCGGTGCGGCCCTGCGGCGGGCCGCGGAAGGGCTGGCGGCGGGGGACCGCGTGGTGCACGTGCAGTCGACGGGGGCGCACAGCGTGCTGGTCGCGGAGTGGCAGGGCGGGACGGGGGCGCCGGTGCGGGCGGTGCTCGACGGCGTGCAGTGCGGGGTCGGGCCGCTCGCCCACGGGCTGGCCAACGTGCCGCGGTGCGCGCGGCTGGCGACCGAGATCGCGTCGGTCACCACCGGGCCCGGCCCGGTCGAGGTGTCCGCGGCCTGGCTGCCGCTCGCCGCGGGACGGCTCTCCGACACCGCCGCCGAGCTCGTCGACTCGGTGCTGTCCGGGCTGGCGGCCGCCGCGCCGGGGGAGCGGGAACGGCTGCTGGAGACGGTCCGCGCGTTCGCGGAGTCGGGCTCGGTCAAGGAGGTGGCGGAGCGGTCCTTCTGTCACCGCAACACGGTGCTGAACCGGCTGCGCCGCTTCACCGCGCTGACCGGGCGCGATCTCGCGGTGCCCGCGGACGCCGCAGTGGTGCTGCTGGCGCTGGCCGCCGCGAACCGGGGGCTTGTCGCGCTCGGGCGGATGCCCTAACGTACAACCATGTGGTTGTACGTGAGCTGAGCCCGGACGAGGTCGACCGGATCTTCCACGGCCTCGCCGACGCGACCCGGCGGGACATCGTCGAGCAGGTGCTGCGCGAGGCGCAGTCCATCTCGACGCTGGCCCGCCGGTACGAGATGAGCTTCGCCGCGGTGCAGAAGCACGTGGCGGTGCTCGAGCGGGCCGCGCTCGTCACCAAGCAGCGACGTGGACGGGAGCAGCTCGTGCACGGCAACCCGGAGGCCCTGCAGCGGGCCGCCCGCCTGCTCGAGGACTACGAGCGGATCTGGCGGCACCGCGTGCGGGCGATCGAGGACATCCTCGCCGAGGACGCCCTCACCCAGGATCCCGAGGAGAGGACCGAACCGTGACCGTGATCGACGTCCGCAAGGACCCGAAGGACCTCACGCTGACCTTCGTCGCCGAGTTCGATGCGCCCGTCGAGCGGGTGTGGGAGGTGTGGGCGGACCCGCGCCGGCTCGAACGCTGGTGGGGACCGCCGACGTGGCCGGCCACGTTCGTGGAGCACCAGTTCGTGGTCGGCGGGCGGTCGCGCTACTACATGACCGGCCCCGAGGGGGAGAAGGCCGGCGGGTGGTGGGTGATCACCGCGATCGACGCGCCGCACCGCCTCGAGTTCGACGACGGCTTCGCGGGCGACGACGGCGAGCCCAACACGGCGATGCCCACGACCCACGCGGTCGTCACGCTGGAGGCGACGGGCTCGGGCACCCGCATGACCACCGTCAGCACCTTCACCAGCCTCGAGGACCTCGAGAAGCTCACGGCGATGGGCATGGAGGAGGGCATGCGCGAGGCGATGGGCCAGATCGACGCGGTGCTGGCGGGCTGAGGGGGGCGACCGGGAGACCGCGGGGCCGCGGGTGCGAGGGGTGCCCGCGGGCCCGCGGGACGGGAGGTGCCCACTGCCGGTCGACGGACGCGGAGTGGCGCGGCTGACAGGGGTCGGACCTCGGGGAACGGCGTGCGGCTCGTTAGCCTCGTCGGGTGCCCGCCCGAACGTCGTCGCCCGCCACCGACCTGGCCACCACCGTGGTGTTCGCCGCGTTCATCGCGGTGCTCGGTCTCTTCCCGGGGGTGTACGTCGGCGCCACCGGCGTGCCGATCGTGGTGCAGAACATGGGGCCGTTCCTCGCGGGCGTCCTGGTCGGCGCCAAGCGGGCCGTGTTCGCCGTGGTGCTGTTCCTGACGCTGGTGGCGATCGGCCTGCCGCTGCTGTCCGGCGGCCGCGGCGGGCTCGCCCCGTTCGTCGGGCCGAGCGGCGGGTTCCTGCTGGGCTGGATCCTGTCGGCGCTCGTCTCGGGCCTGATGGCGCAGGCCGGTGCGCGGCGTGGCCGGCCCGGGTTTCCCGTGCTGCTGCTCGCCGCGTTCGCCGGCCTCGTCGCCGACTACGTGATCGGCGTGCCGTGGCTGGCCGTGTACACCGGCTCGTGGAGCACCGCGCTCACCGGGTCGCTGGTCTTCGTGCCCGGTGACCTCGTCAAGGTGGTGGTCGCGGCGCTGATCGCGTCCGTGGTGCACCGCGCCCTCCCCGGACGCCTGGTGGGGACCCGGACGCGGTGACCGCTCTCGCCGTCCCACCCGTCCTCGGCGGGGCCGCCGTCCCCGCCGGGCTGCTGAGGCGGGCGCACGCCGCCGCCGCGGAGCTGGCCCGGCGGGGTGTGCGGGACGGCGGCCGGGTCGCGCTGGAGGGGAACGACGACCTCCTCGCCTGGTTCCTCGGCGCGGACCTGCTCGGCGCGGCGAGCCTCGTCGTCGAGCCGCGCTGGACCGCGCGCGAACGGGCGGCCGTGCTCGACGACGCGCGCCCCGACCTCGTCGTCCGGCCCACCCCGACGGAGCCGGGCCCCGGGACCACCCCCGCGGGCGACGGCCGCACCCCCTTCTACCTGCCCACCACCTCCGGCAGCAGCGGCCGCCCCACGGTGCTGCGGCGCTCGCGGGACTCGTGGCTGCGCAGCTTCGCCGCCCTCGGCGCCGTACCCGGCCCGGTGCTGATCGCGGGCCCGCTGAGCTCGTCGCTCTTCCTCTTCGGGGCCCTGCACGCACTCTGGTGCGGGGCCGAGCTCCGGTTCGGTCGCGCCGCGGACGCCCGCGCGGCGGCGACGACCCACGTCGTCCCGGCCATGCTCGCCGATCTCGTCGCCACCCAGGAGCGCGCCCCCGCGGAGACGGCGCTGCGCACCGTCGTCTGCGGCGGGGCGCACCTCGGCGACGGCCTGCGCGCGCGGTTCCGGGAGGCCTTCCCCGAGGCCGAGCTCGTCGAGTACTACGGCTCGGCCGAGCACTCCCTCATCGCGATCCGGCGCGGCGCCGGGCTGCGGCCGGTGCCGGGCGTCGACCTGGACGTCCGGGACGGCACGCTCTGGGTCCGCTCGCCCCTCGCGGCCGACGGCACCCTGCGCGCCGGCCGCCTGGAGCCCGCCGGCGAGTGGACGACCGTCGGCGACCGGGTCGACCTCCACGACGGCCTGCTCACCGTGCACGGGCGCGGCTCCGCCGTGATCTCCAGCGGCGGCCGGCTCGTGGCCGCCGAGGAGGTGGAGACCGTGCTGCGCGAGGTCCCGGGCGTCGACGACGTCGTGGTCACCGGGACCCCGCACGCCCGACTCGGCGCGCTGGTCACCGCCGTCGTCGAGGGGGAGCCGGCGTCGGCCGACCTGCGCGCGGCGGCCCGCCACGCCCTCGAACCCGGCAAGCGGCCGCGGGTCTGGCTGCGCGCGAAGGCGTTGCCGCGCACCGCCTCCGGCAAGCCCGCCCGGGCCGTGATCGCCGACGGGCTGGCCGCGGGGACCCTCGACGCGGAGCCCCTCCGATGAGCGCACCCGTGGTCGTCGCCGCCCGCCGGACCCCGATCGGCACCGCGGGCGGTGTGCTGCGGGACCTCGCCGCGGACGAGCTCGCCGCCCCCGTGCTCCGCGCCCTGCTCACGGACGCCGGGCTCACCACCGTCGACGACGTCCTGCTCGGCAACGTCTTCGGTCCCGGCGGCAACACCGCCCGGGTGGCCGCCCTGCGCGCCGGCCTCGGCGCGGAGGTCCCCGGCCTGACCGTCGACCGGCAGTGCGCCAGCGGGCTCGCGGCGATCACGCTGGCCGCCGCCCTGATCACCGCGGGGGACGGCGAGGTGTACCTGGCGGGCGGCGTCGAGAGCGCGTCCACCGCCCCGCACCGCCTGTGGCGCACGGACCCGCCGGAGCCGTACACGCGGGCCCCGTTCGCGCCCGCCGGGTCCGGCGACCCGGAGATGGGGGAGGCCGCGGACCTGGTCGCGGCCGAGGCCGGGATCTCCCGCGAGCGGCAGGACCGCTTCGCGCTGCGCAGCCACGAGCGCGCGGTGGCCGCGCAGGCCGCGGGCCGGTTCGACGACGAGCTGGTCGAGGTCGCCGGGGTCCGGCGCGACCAGCGCCCCCGGGCCGGCTTCACCGCCGCGCGGCTGGGTCGCTTCCGGCCCGCCTTCACGCCCGACGGAACGGCGACGGCGGCCAACTCCTGCGGCGTCAGCGACGGTGCCGCAGCCGTGCTGGTGGTGTCCGAACGCGTGCGGCGCGAGCACGACCTCCCCGGCCTGCGGCTGGTGGCGAGCGCGACCTCCGGCTGCGACCCGCGGCGGCTCGGGCTGGGTGTCGTCCCGGCCCTGCGCGAGGTGCTGAAGCACGGCACGCCGCAGGTCACCGAGTTCACCGAGGCCTTCGCGGGGCAGGCGCTGGCGTGCCTCGACGCCACCGGGCTCGACGAGGAGGCGGTCAACCCGGACGGCGGCGCCATCGCCCTCGGTCACCCCTGGGGCGCCTCGGGCGCGGTCCTGGTGGTGCGTCTGTTCTCGCAGCTCGTGCGCCAGCGGCAGGGCGGGGTCGGGCTGACCGCGCTGTCCGCGGGCGGCGGGCTGGGCGTCGCGGCCCTGTGGCAGGCCGTCGGGCCGGACGGGGAGCCGGTGCCGGCAGGGGGAGCGCGGTGATCACGTTCGAGGCCGTCGGGCACCGGTACGAGGAGCGGGTGGTGCTGCAGGACGTCGACCTCGCTCTCCCGGAGCGGCGGATCGGCTTCGTCGGCGCCAACGGCTCGGGCAAGTCCACGCTGGCGCGGATGGTCAACGGGCTGGTCCTGCCGAGCGAGGGCCGGGTGCTGGTCGACGGCCTGGACCCCGCCGAGAAGGGCCCCGCGGTGCGCCGCCGGGTCGGGTTCGTGTTCACCAACCCGGACAGCCAGATCGTGATGCCGACGGCGGGCGAGGACGTCGCGTTCTCGTTGCGGCGCAGCGGCTCGTCGCGGTCCGAGCGCGCCCGCCGGGCCGCCGAGGTGCTCGCCGCGCACGGCCTCGAGGGCTACGCCGACCATCCCGCGCACCAGCTCTCCGGCGGCCAGAAGCAGCTGCTCGCGCTGTGCGGGATGCTCGCCCTCGATCCCGACGTCCTGGTCTGCGACGAGCCGACGACCCTGCTCGACCTGCGCAACACCCGCCGGTTCGCCGAGATCGTCGCCGGGCTGCGGCAGCAGGTGCTGCTGGTGACCCACGACCTCGACCTGCTGACGGACTTCGACCGGGTCGTGGTGCTCGACGAGGGCCGGGTCGTGGCCGACGACGAGCCGGAGCCCGCGGTCCGGCACTACCGGAAGCTGTGCGACACATGACCCCGCTCGGTCTGTACTCGCCCGGGGACAGCCCGCTGCACCGCGCGCCGGCCGGGGCGAAGCTGCTCGTGCTGCTGGCGCTGGTGACCGCAGTCGTGCTCGTCGGGTCGCCGGCCTGGCTCGGCGGCGCCTGCGCGCTCGTCGCCGCCGGCTACGCGGTCGCGCGGATCCCGGCCCACCGGATCCTGCCGCTGCTGCGCACCCTGCTCCTGCTCGCCGTGCTGGTCGGGGCGTTGCAGGTGTGGCTGCTCGGCTGGCGGCCCGCGCTCGTCACGGTCCTGCGGCTCTCGGCCTCCCTCGCCGCGGCGGGCCTGTTCACGCTGACCACCCGCATCGACGCCGTGGTCGCGACGGTCGAGCGCGGGCTCGGCCCGCTGCGCCGGGTCGGGATGCGGCCGGAGCGGCTCGGCCTGCTCGTCGGGCTGACCGTGCAGGCGGTCACGACCTTGTCCGGCATCGCCGGCTCGGTGCGCGAGGCCGCCCGGGCGCGCGGGGCGGAGCGGTCGCCGACGGCGTTCGCGGTGCCCTTCGTCGTGCGCACCCTCCGGCACGCCGACGAGCTGGGCGAGGCGCTGGCCGCGCGCGGGATCGGCGACGAGGAGGACGAACCCGCCGGCCACGACCGGCCCGGCACCGGGTCGGACACCGGGCCCGGACGGGGCCGGGGCGGCCGTCCGGTGCCGTAACGTCCCGGACCGCGTCACCACCACGACGATCACCACGACCGTCATGACCCAGGAGCCGCCCGTGCCCCAGCCCGTGTCCGGGCGCGATCCCGCGCCCGGTACCCCGCCCGACGCCCCGGCCTGGTTCCGGGCCGCCCTCGCCGCGCAGCCCGAGACGGGTGCGGTCGAGGTCGACGGCGCCGCGGTCGCGTTCCGGGCCTGGGGCCCGCCCGGCGAGGGCGTGCTGCTGATCCACGGCGGCGCCGCGCACGCGCGCTGGTGGGACCACCTCGGGCCGCTGCTCGTCGGGCCCGAGGGCCGGCGGGTGGTCGCGATGGACCTCTCCGGGCACGGCGACTCCGGCCGGCGCGAGCGCTACACGCTGCAGCAGTGGGCCGCGGAGGCGCTCGCGGTGGCGGCGGCCGCCGGCCTCGCCCCGCTGCCGGTGATCCTGGGCCACAGCATGGGCGGCATGGTCGCGCTGATCGCCGCGCAGGAGTTCGGCAACCGGCTGGGCGGCGCCGTCGCGATCGACACCCCGGTGCGCGAGATGCCGCCGGAGGACGAGGCCGCCCGGCAGCGCCGGGCCTTCGGGCCGCTGCGCGTCTACGCCGAGCGGGAGCGCGCGATCCGGCACTTCCGGACCGTGCCGCCGCAGGAGGGCGAGCCGTACGTGCTCGCGCACATCGCCGAGCACTCGCTGCGTGCGGTCGAGGGCGGGTGGTCGTGGAAGTTCGACCCGCGGGTGTTCCTGCGCAACGCCCTCACCCCGGAGGACCTCGACATCCCCGGCTGCCGGGTCGCGCTGTTCCGCGCCGAGCACGGGCTGATGCCGAAGCACATGGGCGAGCTGGTGAGCGACCGGCTGGGCCGCGGCGTCCCCGTCGTCGAGATCCCGGCCGCTGCGCACCACGTGATGATCGACTCGCCGATCGCGCTGGTCACCGGCCTGCGTACGCTGCTGGCCGACTGGCGGCACTCCCGAGCCGCGACCCCCGGGGAGGTTCACGCATGACGGCGACCGAGCCGCGCCGCACGCAGCCCACGCTGCGCGACCTGCTGGAGCTCGAGCGGATCGACCGCGACCTGTTCCGCGCGTGCACGGTCTTCGAGGAGGACTACGCGCTGTTCGGCGGGCAGGTCGCCGCCCAGGCGCTGCTCGCGGCCGGGCGCACGGTGCCCGACGACCGCGCGCCGCACTCGTTGCACGGCTACTACCTGCGCGGCGGGCACGCCTCCCGGCCCACGGTCTTCCAGGTGCACCGGGACCGCGACGGCCGCTCGTTCACCGCGCGCCGGGTCGTCGCGATCCAGGACGGCGAGGTGATCTTCAACATGGCGGCGTCGTTCGCGGTGCCGCAGGACGGCCCCGACACGTCCGTCGACCCGGTCCCGGAGGCCCCGGACCCCGAGACGCTGTCCGGGACGCCGGTGCCGCGCGTGTTCGGCTTCGAGGGCCGCATGGTGCGCGCGCACCCGGGCGCCCGGAGCTACCCGGTCCGCTACTGGACCCGGTGCACCGAACCGCTGCCGGAGGACCCGCTGGTGCACGCCTCGGCGCTCACCTACATCTCGGACATGTTCGGCGCCTTCCCGCCGGTCGACGGGGGAGTGCCGGGCCCGAGCCTGGACCACGCGATCTGGTTCCACCGGCCGGTGCGGGCCGACGGGTGGATGCTGATCGACCTCGTGCCGCGCAGCGCCGCGGGCGGCCGCAACTGGTACACGGGCACGCTGCACGACCGGACCGGCCGGCACGTCGCCAGCCTCACCCAGGAGTGCCTGTTCCGCGCACCCCGGTCCTGAACCGGCCCGCTCGGAAGGAGCACGACGGCGGCGGCCCACAGCCCCGGGGCCGCCGCCTGTCGGATCGTCGCCCCCACCGACCTCGTCACGGTGCCGCGCGCCCTTCCCCGGTGCGCGGTCCCGTCCGGTGCGGAGGCCCGATGCCGTGGTGCCCCCCTACTCGACCCGGTGCGACGGCCGCGCCTCCGGCGGCAGCACGCCCCAGTCGATGAGCTGGTCGGTCAGCTCGCCCGGGGTCATGTCGTAGATGATCGCCAGCGAGCGCAGGTCCTCGGCGCGGATGGAGAGGACCTTGCCGTTGTAGTCGCCGCGCTGGGACTGGATCGCGGCGGCGTAGCGGGCCAGCGGGCCCACCTTGTCCGCGGGCAGCTGCTGGAGCCGCTCGAGGTTGATGACGATCTTCGTGGCCGGCTCGGAGCCGGAGGGGACACGGCCCTCGGGCAGCAGCTCGGCCACCGGCACCCCGTAGAAGTCGGCCAGCTCGGCGAGCTTCTGGACGGTGACCGCGCGGTCGCCGCGCTCGTACGAGCCGACGACCACCGCCTTCCAGCGGCCCCCGGATTTCTGTTCGACGCCGTGCAGCGACAGCCCCTGTTGCTGCCGGATGGCCCGGAGCTTGCTCCCGAGGGCCTTGGCGTAGTCGCCCATGTGGCGATCTCCTCATTCCTGGTCTTCTCGGCCGTGGTGGGCCGAAAGTGGACCTCGTACCGCTGAGTGGTGAGCGGGTGGTGCTGAGCGCCGACGCGCTCCGGTGGTGCTCGCTGGTCTCGTCGTGGGACGAGGTCGGTGTCGCCGCCGTGGCGGCCACCCTCGCCACTGTCGATCAATACGCAGAGTAATCATGCGCCGGTGTTGCGTCGCAGGTCAAGCCGGGTGGCCCCGGACGGGTGCCAGGTGAGGCTTTCCCACCCGATCGAACGACGGTTCGTCCCCCGACGGCGGTATCAATCGGGCGGTCCGCCCGCACGGCCGCGACGCCCTGCGAGCGTTGGGACGCATGGTGAACGTGTGGGTGTGGCCCTGCGTGACGGTACGGGCCGTGACCGTCGCGGAGTGCTGACGCGCGCCGCGCACGGCGCCGGACGGGGACCGCTGCGTTGCCCGATCGTGACGCCCCCGTGACCTGCGGAGCTCGCCCTGCGGACGTGACGGACGGCGCTCCCGCCCGGGCGCACCGATCGTCTGCCGCTTGCTAACCTCGGCACCGACAGTCCTTTAACCCCGTCCCGTGAGGCGGGAAAGGAGAGCACCTCGTGGCGAACGGCCGCCGCGGGGACGTCGGGGAGGGGCAGACGCCTGCCCGCGAGCTGCTGAGCAGCGCCGACGTCGCCCGCACCATCGCGCGCATCGCGCACCAGATCATCGAGAAGACGGCGTTCGGGCCCGGCAACACCGGCGACCTCGTGCTCCTGGGCATCCCCACCCGCGGCGCCGTGCTGGCCCGCAGGCTCGCCGCCGCGATCACCGAGTTCACCGGCGTCGCCCCGGCCGTCGGCTCGATCGACGCGACCCTCTACCGGGACGACCTGCGCCGCGGCCCGGCCCGCGCGCTCGTCGACACCGCGGTGCCGGAGGGCGGGATCGACGGCAAGCTCGTCGTCCTGGTCGACGACGTCCTCATGTCCGGCCGGACCACCCGCGCCGCGCTCGACGCGCTGGGCGACGAGGGCCGCCCGCGGGCCGTGCAGCTGGCCGTCCTGGTCGACCGCGGCCACCGCGAGCTGCCGATCCGGGCGGACTACGTGGGCAAGAACGTGCCGACCTCGCGCGCGGAGAAGATCCTGGTCCAGCTCACCGAGTCCGACGACCGGGACGGCGTGCTGATCGAGCGCGGAGAGGGGAGCACCGCGTGAAGCACCTGCTCTCGATCGCGGACCTGGACGCGGCCACCGCGACCGGCCTGCTGGACACCGCGAGCAGGCTCAAGGACACGCTGCTGGGCAGGGAGGTGCGCAAGCTGCCGACGCTGCGCGGCCGCACCGTGGTCACGCTGTTCTACGAGGACTCCACCCGCACCCGGGTGTCCTTCGAGATCGCCGGCAAGTGGATGAGCGCGGACACGATCAACGTCAGCGCCAAGGGCTCGTCGGTGTCGAAGGGCGAGTCGCTGCGGGACACCTCGCTGACGATCTCGGCGATGGGCGCGGACTGCGTGATCGTCCGGCACCCGGCCTCCGGTGCGGCGCACCGGATCGCCGCGTGGGCCGACAAGGACGCCGCTACCACGGGCACCCACACCTCGATCGTCAACGCGGGCGACGGCACGCACGAGCACCCCACGCAGGCGCTGCTCGACGCGGCCACCCTGCGGGAGCGGCTGGGCTCGGTCGCGGGCCGGCGGATCGGGATCGTCGGCGACGTCCTGCACTCCCGGGTCGCCCGGTCCAACGTGCTGCTGCTCTCCACCCTGGGCGCCGAGGTCGTGCTGATCGCCCCGCCCACGCTGCTGCCCACGGGCGTCGCGGAGTGGCCCTGCCGGGTCGCGCACCACCTCGACGCCGAGCTCCCCGCGCTCGACGCGGTGATGATGCTGCGCGTGCAGGCCGAGCGGATGCACGGCGGCTTCTTCCCGAGCGCCCGCGAGTACTCGATCGCCTACGGGCTCACCGAGCGCCGGCTCGCCCTGCTGCCCGAGGGCACGCCCGTGCTGCACCCCGGCCCGATGGTGCGCGGCATGGAGATCGCGCCCGCCGTGGCCGACGCCCCCAACGCCGCGGTGCTCGCCCAGGTGCGCAACGGCGTGCACGTGCGGATGGCCGTCCTCTACCACCTGCTGGCCGGAGCTCCCGAATGACAGACCTGCTCATCACCGACGCCAAGCCCTACGGCGAGGAGGCCGTCGACCTGCTGGTCCGGGACGGCGTCGTCGCCGAGATCGGCACCGGCCTGGCCGCCGAGGGCGTCGAGACCCTCGACGCAGGCGGCCACGTCCTGCTCCCCGGCCTCGTCGACCTGCACGTGCACCTGCGCGAGCCGGGCGGCGAGGAGTCCGAGACCATCGAGACCGGCTCGCACGCCGCCGCGCTCGGCGGCTTCACGGCCGTCTTCGCCATGCCGAACACGGATCCGGTGGCGGACACCGCCGTGGTCGTGGAGCACGTGCGGCGCCGCGGCGAGGAGGTCGGCCTGGTCGACGTGCACCCGGTCGGCGCCGTGACCACCGGGCTGCGGGGCGAGAAGCTCGCCGAGCTCGGGACCATGGTGGCGTCCGCGGCGCAGGTCCGGATGTTCTCCGACGACGGCCGCTGCGTGAACGACCCGCTGATCATGCGCCGGGCCCTGGAGTACGCCGGCGCGCTCGACGTCGTGATCGCCCAGCACGCCGAGGACCACCGGCTCACCGGCGGCGCCCAGGCGCACGAGGGCGCGATCGCGTCCCGGCTGGGCCTGGCCGGCTGGCCCGCGACCGCCGAGGAGACGGTGATCGCGCGGGACGTCGCGCTGGCCCGCGAGGCGGGGGCGGCGCTGCACGTCTGCCACGTGTCCTCGCTGCACTCGATCGCGGTCCTGCGTGCGGCCAAGGCGCAGGGCGTGCGGGTGAGCGCGGAGGTCACCCCGCACCACCTGCTGCTCACCGACGGCCGGTTGACGGGCTACGACCCGGTCAACAAGGTCAACCCGCCGCTGCGCACCGGGGCGGACACCCAGGCCATGCGGGAGGCGCTGGCCGAGGGCGTGATCGACGTCGTCGCGACCGACCACGCCCCGCACGCGTCGCAGTACAAGGACACGGAATGGGCGGCCGCGAAGCCGGGCATGCTGGGGCTGCAGACCGCGCTGTCGGTCGTGATCCACACGATGGTCGAGCCGGGCCTGCTGGACTGGCACGGGGTCGCGCGGGTGATGTCGGAGCGGCCGGCCGAGATCGGGAACCTGCCGGACCAGGGCCGGCCGATCGCGGTCGGGGAGCCGGCGACGTTCGCGCTGGTCGACCCGGACGCGCAGTGGACGGTGCGCGGCGCGGCGCTGGCCAGCAGGGCGGCGAACACGCCGTACGAGGGAATGCGGCTGCCCGGAGCGGTGGTCGCGACGGTTCTGCGTGGCCGGATCACGGCCCGCGACGGGAAGGTTGTGGCATGACCAGCCCCACCATCGACGCAGTGCTCGTCCTCGAGGACGGGCGGATCTTCCGGGGCGAGGCCTTCGGTGCCGTGGGGGAGACCCTGGGCGAGGCCGTGTTCACCACCGGGATGACGGGCTACCAGGAGACCCTGACGGACCCGTCGTACCACCGCCAGATCGTGGTGCAGACCGCCCCGCAGATCGGCAACACCGGCTGGAACGGCGAGGACGACGAGTCCACCGGCATCCAGGTCGCCGGGTACGCGGTGCGCGACCCCAGCCGCCGGCCGTCGAACTGGCGGTCGACCGGCTCGCTGGAGGACGCGCTGCGGACCCAGGGCGTCGTCGGGATCGCCGGGATCGACACCCGCGCGGTCGTGCGGCACCTGCGCGAGCGCGGCGCCATGCGCGCCGGCGTCTTCTCCGGCACCTCGCTGGGCTCGGACGAGATCCTCGTCGAGCGGGTGCGGCAGAGCCCGGGCATGGAGGGCGCGGACCTCTACGGCGCCGTCACCACCACGACCCCGTACGTCCGGGAGGCGGTGGGGGACAAGAAGTTCACCGTCGCCGCGCTCGACGTGGGGATCAAGTTCAACACCCCGCGGATGATGGCCCAGCGCGGCATCGAGGTGCACGTGCTGCCGGCCGACACCACGTTCGAGCAGCTGCTCGCGATCCGGCCCGACGGCGTGTTCATCTCCAACGGCCCCGGCGACCCGGCCACGGCCGACGTCCCGGTGGCGCTGACCCGGCAGGTCCTGGAGCGGCGGATCCCGCTGTTCGGCATCTGCTTCGGCAACCAGATCCTCGGCCGGGCGCTCGGCCGCGGCACCTACAAGCTGCGCTACGGGCACCGCGGCATCAACATCCCGGTCGTGGAGCACGCCACCGGGCGCGTCGCGATCACCTCGCAGAACCACGGCTTCGCGGTCGAGGGCAGCGCGGGCGAGCGCTTCGACACCCCGTTCGGCGCCGGCGTCGTCAGCCACACCTGCCCCAACGACGGCTGCGTCGAGGGCCTCACCGGCCTGGACTTCCCGGCCTTCAGCGTGCAGTACCACCCGGAGGCCGCCGCCGGCCCGCACGACGCCGCGGACCTGTTCGACCGCTTCTGCCAGCTCATGACGGACAACCCGGTGACCCACGGGCCGGCCGGGACCGAGGAGTCCGGCGGCCGACACCGCCTGCTCGACCAGAACGGGGGAGCGGTCTGATGCCGCGCCGCGAGGACATCCGGCACGTGATGGTGATCGGCTCCGGCCCGATCGTCATCGGACAGGCCGCCGAGTTCGACTACTCCGGCACGCAGGCCTGCCGCGTGCTGCGCGCCGAGGGCCTGCGGGTCTCGCTGGTCAACTCGAACCCGGCCACGATCATGACGGACCCCGAGTTCGCCGACGCCACCTACGTGGAGCCGGTCACCCCCGAGTTCGTCGAGAAGGTCATCGCCGCCGAGCAGCCGGACGCGATCCTGGCCACCCTGGGCGGGCAGACCGCGCTCAACACCGCGATCGCCCTGCACGAGAACGGAGTGCTGGAGCGCTACGGCGTCGAGCTCATCGGGGCGGACGTCGACGCCATCCAGCGCGGCGAGGACCGGCTGAAGTTCAAGGAGATCGTGCTGAAGGTCGGCGGCGAGGTGCCGCGCTCGGCCGTCTGCCACTCCATGGACGAGGTCCGCGCCGCCGTCGACGAGCTGGGCCTCCCGGTCGTGATCCGGCCGTCGTTCACCATGGGCGGGCTCGGGTCCGGCATGGCGCACACGGACGAGGAGCTGGAGCGGCTCGCCGGGGCGGGGCTGGCCGCGTCGCCGGTCACCGAGGTGCTGATCGAGGAGTCGGTGCTCGGCTGGAAGGAGTTCGAGCTCGAGCTCATGCGCGACCACCGCGACAACGTGGTCGTCGTCTGCTCCATCGAGAACCTGGACCCGATGGGCGTGCACACCGGCGACTCGATCACGGTCGCCCCGGCCATGACGCTCACCGACCGCGAGTACCAGCACATGCGGGACGTGGGCATCGCCGTGCTGCGCGAGGTCGGCGTCGACACCGGCGGCTGCAACATCCAGTTCGCGATCCACCCGGAGACGGGCCGGCTCGTCGTGATCGAGATGAACCCGCGCGTGTCCCGGTCGTCGGCGCTGGCGTCGAAGGCCACCGGCTTCCCGATCGCGAAGATCGCGGCGAAGCTCGCCGTCGGCTACACGCTCGACGAGATCCGCAACGACATCACCGGCGAGACCCCGGCGGCCTTCGAGCCGACCCTGGACTACGTCGTGGTGAAGATCCCGCGGTTCGCCTTCGAGAAGTTCCCCGGCGCGGACCCCGAGCTCACCACCACGATGAAGAGCGTCGGCGAGGCCATGGCGCTCGGCCGGTCCTTCCCGGAGGCGTTCGGCAAGGCGCTGCGCTCGATGGAGCGGAGCGCGATCGGCTTCTGGACCACCCCGGACCCGGCCGCGCCGCCGACGGACGACGAGATCCGCACGCCCACGGACGGCCGCATCTACGCCGTCGAGCGGGCGCTGCGGGCCGGGCGGACCGTCGACGAGGTCGCGGAGATCTCGGGCATCGACCCGTGGTTCCTCGACCAGATCCAGCTGCTCGTCGAGCTGCGCGCCGAGATCGAGGCCTCGCCCGTGCTCGACGCCGCGCTGCTGCGCCGGGCCAAGCGGGCCGGCTTGTCGGACCGCCAGCTCGCGGCCATCCGCCCCGAGTTCGCGGGCGAGGACGGCGTCCGGACGCTGCGGCACCGGCTGGGCATCCGGCCCGTCTACAAGACGGTCGACACCTGCGCCGCCGAGTTCGCCGCGAAGACGCCGTACCACTACAGCGCCTACGAGACGGACCCCGCCGCGGAGTCGGAGATCGCCCCGCAGACCGAGAAGCCGAAGGTGCTCATCCTCGGCTCCGGGCCCAACCGCATCGGCCAGGGCATCGAGTTCGACTACTCCTGCGTGCACGCCGTGCAGGCGCTGCGCGAGGCCGGCTTCGAGACCGTCATGGTCAACTGCAACCCGGAGACGGTCTCCACGGACTACGACACCGCGGACCGGCTGTACTTCGAGCCGCTGACCTTCGAGGACGTCCTCGAGGTGGTGCACGCCGAGCAACAGTCCGGGCACGTCGCCGGCGTGATCGTGCAGCTCGGCGGGCAGACCCCGCTCGGCCTGGCCCAGCGGCTCACCGCGGCCGGCGTGCCGGTCGTCGGGACCTCCGCGGCCGCGATCGACCTGGCCGAGGACCGCGGGGCGTTCGGCGAGGTGCTGCGCAAGGCGGGCCTGCCCGCCCCGGCGTTCGGCACCGCGACCAGCTTCGAGCAGGCCCGGGAGATCGCCGAGCGGATCGGCTACCCGGTCCTCGTCCGGCCGTCGTACGTGCTCGGCGGGCGCGGCATGGAGATCGTCTACGACGAGTCCACGCTCGCGGGCTACATCGCCCGAGCCACCACGATCAGCCCGGACCGCCCGGTGCTCGTCGACAAGTTCCTCGACGACGCGGTGGAGATCGACGTCGACGCCCTGTGCGACGGCGAGGAGGTCTTCATCGGCGGCGTGATGGAGCACATCGAGGAGGCCGGGGTGCACTCCGGCGACTCCTCCTGCACGCTCCCGCCGATCACGCTGGGGCGCAGCGTGCTCGCGGCCGTGCGGACCTCCACCGAGGCCATCGCGCACGGCGTCGGGGTGCGCGGGCTGCTCAACGTCCAGTACGCGCTGCACGGCGAGACGCTCTACGTCCTCGAGGCCAACCCCCGGGCGTCGCGCACGGTGCCGTTCGTGTCCAAGGCGACCGCGGTCTCGCTCGCCAAGGCCGCCGCGCGGATCATGCTCGGCGCGTCGATCGCGGACCTGCGGGCCGAGGGGATGCTCCCGCAGCAGGGCGACGGCGGCGAGCTGCCGGCCGACGCGCCGGTCGCGGTCAAGGAGGCCGTGCTGCCGTTCAACCGCTTCCGCACCCCGAGCGGGCAGGGCGTCGACCCGCTGCTCGGCCCGGAGATGAAGTCGACCGGCGAGGTCATGGGCATCGACGCGTCCTTCGGGCCCGCGTTCGCCAAGTCCCAGGCCGCCGCGTACGGCTCGCTGCCGAGCGAGGGCAAGGTCTTCGTGTCGATGGCGGACCGGGACAAGCGCGCCATGGTGTTCCCGGTGCGCCGGCTCGCCGACCTGGGCTTCGAGGTCCTCGCCACCGAGGGCACCGCCGAGGTCCTGCGCCGGCACGGCATCACGACCACCGTCGTGCGCAAGCACTCGCAGAAGGACGAGGGCGAGACGATCGTCGACCAGATCCTGGCCGGCGACGTCGCGCTGATCGTCAACACGCCGTACGGCAACTCGGGCCCGCGCGTCGACGGCTACGAGATCCGCGCGGCGGCGGTCTCCCGGGGCGTCCCGTGCATCACCACGGTGCAGGGCGCCTCGGCGGCCGTGCAGGGCATCGAGGCGAAGCTGCGCGGCTCGATCGGCGTGCGGTCGCTGCAGGACGCGCACGCGGCGCTGAAGAAGTCCCGCCCGTGAGCGGGTTCGGGGGGCGGCTCGTCGCGGCGGTCGACCGCTTCGGGCCGCTCTGCGCCGGCATCGACCCGCACCCCGGGCTGATCGCGGAGTGGGGCCTCACGGACGACGCGGACGGGCTCGCCCGGTTCTGCGCGGCGGCCGTGGAGGCCCTGGCCGGGCACGTCGCCGTGGTGAAGCCGCAGGCGGCGTTCTTCGAGCGGCACGGGTCGCGCGGGATCGCCGTCCTGGAGCGGACCCTCGCCGACCTCGCCGGCACCGGCACGCTCTCGCTGCTGGACGTGAAGCGCGGCGACATCGGCTCGACCATGGACGGGTACGCCGACGCCTACCTCGGCGTCGGCGCGGCCGTCGGGGCCGACGCGATCACGGTCTCGCCGTACCTCGGGTTCGGGTCCCTCGAACCGGCCTTCCGAGCCGCCGAGGAGGCCGATCGGGGCGTGTTCGTGCTGGCCCGCACCTCGAACCCGGAGGGCGGGTCGGTGCAGCTGGCGAGCGCCGACGGGCGCACCGTCGCCCAGGCGATGGTCGACGGCGCGGCGGGCCGCAACACCGGTGTCGCGCCGCTGGGCGGGGTCGGCGTGGTCGTGGGTGGCGCCCACGACCACGGGCTGCGGCTCGGCGCCCTCAACGGCGCCGTGCTGGCGCCCGGGCTCGGGGCCCAGGGGGCGACCCCGCGGGACGTCGCCGAGCGGTTCGCGGGCCTCTCGGGGCTTGTCCTGCCCGCGGCCTCGCGCTCGATCCTGAAGGCCGGGCCGGGGGTGGCGGGCCTGCGGTCCGCCGCCGAGGCGCAGCGGGACGAGCTGGCCGCGGCGCTCACCGCCCTCCGCTGACCACGCCCCCGCGAACGGGGGCGGCGGGCGGCTGATACCCCGGGCGCGCGGATTCACCCGTTCGGAGGGGATGGTGGCACCATGGTGCCGGGCCCCGCGGCCCGGCACGCTGGGCTGACCGCGCGGTCGGGACCGGTGCCGCGCGGGTCGGGGAGCGCGGAGGTGTGTGCAGTGGCCGGAACGGTGGACGAGGTGGTGGACGTCCTCATCGTGGACGACCAGCGCCCGTTCCGGACGGTGGCACGCACCGTCGTCGGGATGGTCGGCGGCTGGCGCGTCGCCGCCGAGGCCGAGACGGGCGAGCAGGCCCTCGTCGAGGCCGAACGGGTACATCCCGCGGTCGTCCTGATGGACATCAACCTGCCCGGGATCAGCGGGATCGAGGCCACCCGGCGGATCCTGGCGGGCGATCCGGCCGCCGTCGTGGTGCTCCTGTCGACCTACGCGCTCGACGATCTCCCCGGTGACGCCGCGCACTGCGGAGCCGTGGCGTACATCAACAAGGAAGACCTCACACCGGCACGCCTGCGCGCCCTGCGGTCGGTGGAGCAGGCGGGCTGAGCGCAGGAGCGCCCCCGCACGCACGATTCGTGACGCACACCACCGGTGACGCGACGGTCCCGAGCGCCGAACGGGCGCGTCGCCGTAGCCGCCGCGCGGTCGCTCGTGGTATCACCCGGACGGGTGTGGGCGACCAGGCCTGTGGCATCAAACCTACAGGTGGCACCCCCGTTGGCATCACGAACGGGTGCGTGGGTACGTTCGCTCCCGGCCCCCGGCACAACCCACCGGGGACGGCGGCCGCCGCCACCCGACGACCGCCCTCGCGCACGACCGAAAGACGGAGGAGACCGTGGCCCTTCCCCAGCTGACCGAGGAACAGCGTGCCGCCGCGTTGGAGAAGGCCGCGGCCGCCCGCCGGGCCCGGGCAGAGCTGAAGGACCGGCTCAAGCGCGGCGGGATCACCCTCGCCGAGGTGCTGAAGCAGTCCGACACCGACGAGGTGCTCGGCAAGATGAAGGTGTCGGCCCTGCTCGAGGCCCTGCCCAGCGTCGGCAAGGTCCGTGCGGCGCAGATCATGGAGCGCCTCGAGATCGCCCCGAGCCGCCGCCTGCGCGGCCTCGGCGAGCGGCAGCGCAAGGCGCTGCTGGCCGAGTTCCCTTCCTGAGCGGGGGCGGCGTGCCGGCAGGACCGCCGCCCCGCCGGGGCCGGCTGATGGTGCTCGCGGGGCCCTCCGGGGTCGGTAAGAGCAGCATCGTCGACCGGCTCCGCTCGGAGCTCCCCGACCTCCACTTCAGCGTCTCCGCGACCACGCGGGCGCCGCGGGAGGGGGAGGTCGAGGGGATCCACTACCACTTCGTGGACCGCGCGGAGTTCGACCGGCTGATCGCCGACGGCGAGCTGCTGGAGTGGGCCGAGGTGCACGGCGGCCTGCAGCGCTCCGGCACCCCGCGCGAGCCCGTCGAGCGCGAGCTCGCGGCCGGCCACCCGGTACTCGTCGAGGTGGACCTGCAGGGGGCGCGCTCGGTCAAGCAGGTGATGCCCGAGTCGGTCACCGTGTTCGTCGAGCCGCCCTCGTTCGAGGAGCTGGCCCGCCGGCTCACCGACCGGGGCACCGAGACCCCGGAGGTCCGGGAGCGCCGGCTGCGCACCGCGGTCGAGGAGATGGCGGCGCGTGACGAGTTCGACGTCGTCGTGGTCAACGACGAGGTGCAGGCCGTCGTCGACCGGTTGGTAGAGTTGCTGGTCGCACCTGCGGAACTCCCGCATTCGTCCGTCTCTGGAGTATCTGAGTGAGCATGCCGCTGACCGGCGCGGTCGCCGGTTCCATCCCCGAGGGCATCACCAACCCCCCCATCGACGACCTGCTCGACAAGGTCAGCTCCAAGTACGCCCTGGTGATCTACGCGGCCAAGCGTGCCCGGCAGATCAACGACTACTACTCCCAGCTCGGCGAGGGCCTGCTGGAGTACGTCGGCCCGCTGGTCGAGCCGGGCCCCCGCGAGAAGCCGCTGTCGATCGCCATGCGCGAGATCCAGAGCGGCCTGCTCGAGCACACCGAGGGCGAGTGAGCCCGGCCGACGGCGCGCGAACGGCCCGTCCCGGGGCGTGACGACGGCATGACCGCACCGAAGGTCCTGCTCGGCGTGGCGGGCGGCATCGCCGCCTACAAGAGCGCCGAGCTGCTCCGCCGGCTCACCGAGACCGGCCACTCCGTGCGGGTCGTCCCCACGGACTCGGCGCTGAACTTCGTCGGCGCCGCCACGTTCGAGGCGCTGTCCGGGCAGCCGGTGCACACCGGCGTCTTCTCGGACGTGCCGTCGGTCCAGCATGTGCGGCTGGGCCAGGAGGCCGATCTCGTCGTCGTCGCCCCCGCCACCGCGGACCTGCTGGCCCGCGCGGTGCAGGGGCGAGCGGACGACCTCCTCACCGGCTCCCTGCTCGTCGCCCGGTGCCCGGTGCTGTTCGTGCCGGCGATGCACACCGAGATGTGGGAGCACCCCGCCACCCGCACCAACGTCGCGACGCTGCGCGAGCGGGGTTCGGTCGTCATGGAGCCCGCGTCCGGCCGGCTCACCGGCAAGGACACCGGCCCCGGCCGGCTGCCCGACCCCGCCGAGATCGCCGAGCTCGCCCGGCTGCTGCTGGAGCGGGCCGACGCGCTGCCGCGGGACCTCGCGGGCCGGCGCGTGGTCGTCTCGGCCGGCGGGACCCGCGAGCCGCTCGACCCCGTCCGCTACCTCGGCAACCGGTCGTCCGGCCGGCAGGGGTACGCCCTGGCCAAGGTCGCGGCCCAGCGCGGCGCGCACGTCACTCTCGTCGCGGGGCACACCGCCGAGCTGGCCGACCCGGCGGCCGTCGAGGTCGTGAAGGTCGGGTCCGCGCTGGAGATGCGCGAGGCGATGCACGCGGCCGCCAAGGGTGCCGACGCCGTGGTGATGTCCGCCGCGGTCGCCGACTTCCGGCCCGCCGCGCTCGTCGCGCACAAGATCAAGAAGGACGGGTCCGAGCCCGAGCCGCTGCACCTGGCGCTCAACCCGGACATCCTCGCCGAGCTCGTCGCCGCCCGGGAACCGGGCCAGGTCGTGGTCGGGTTCGCCGCCGAGACCGGGGACGACACCGCGGACGTGCTGGAGTACGGCCGCCGCAAGCTCGCGAAGAAGGGCTGCGACCTGCTGCTGGTCAACTGGGTCGGCGAGGGCGGCGCCTTCGAGAACACCGAGAACCAGGGCTGGCTGCTCGGCGCCGACGGCGGCGAGACGCAGATCCCGAACGGGTCGAAGGCCCTGCTCGCCTCGCGCCTGTGGGACGCGGTGGCGGCCCGGCTCGCCTGACCCCGGGGCTCCGCGAGCCGGACACCCGAGAACGCACGAGGGGCGGTCCCGCCGGGACCGCCCCTCGTCTCGTGTGCGTGACGCCGGCCGTCAGCCGCCGAGCAGGCCGGGCACGCCGCCGCTGCGGGCCGGGGCCGGCTCCGCGGGGGCGTCCTCGCCGGCGTCGGTGCCGTC
>NZ_JBEZDN010000021.1:32226-81766 GCF_040648315.1 Pseudonocardia sp. NPDC049154 | reverse complement strand
GGCCGAGCTGGTGCGCAGCCCGTAGCTACCGGCCGTCGCTCCCGCCCGGTCCCGCGAGGACCCGCCGGGCGGCCCCCCCCGGCCGCGGCCCGCCCCCGCCCCCCCCGGGCCGCCCCGCCTCACGGAGGAACCATGACCCGGTCCACCGAGCTCGGCGCCCGCACGGTCGAGACCAGCGCCCTGCCCGTCGTCGACATCTCGGGCCTGCGCACGGACGACCCCGGGGCGCGCGCCGCCGTCGGCCGGGCGCTGCGCGCGGCCTGCGTCGACAAGGGCTTCTTCTACGTCTCCGGGCACGGCATCGAGCCCGCGCTGCTCGAGGCCGCGTTCGCCGAGGCCCGCGCCTTCTTCGCGCTGCCCGCGGCGGAGAAGCAGCGGGTCGCGATGACGAAGGACAACTACGGCCGCGGCTACGAGGACGTCGGCGGCCAGACCCTCGAGGCCGGCGCACCACCGGACCTCAAGGAGGGCTACTACCTGGGCCGCGAGTCGCGCTCCGACGGCACCGTGCCCGAGGGCGACGCCGGTGTGGGCTTCGGCCCCAACCTGTGGCCCGCGCGCCCGGAGTTCCGTGAGGTCCTCACCGAGTACCACCGGCGGATGACCGAGGTCGCGGCGCTGCTCATGGACGGTCTCGCGCTCTCGCTCGACCTGCCCGAGGACTGGTTCCGCGACTTCTGCGCCGAGCCGACCCCGACGCTGCGAATCCTGCACTACCCGCCGCAGCCGCCGAACCCGCGGCCGGGCGAGAAGGGCGCGGGCGCGCACACCGACTGGGGTGGCATCACCCTGCTCGCCCAGGACGACAACGGCGGCCTGCAGGTCCTCGACGAGCACGAGGGCTGGATCCACGCCGCCCCGATCCCGGGCACCTTCGTGGTCAACCTCGGCGACCTGATGGCGCGCTGGACCAACGACCGCTACCGCTCCACGCTGCACCGGGTCGTCAACACCTCGGGGGCCGAGCGCTACTCGATGCCGTTCTTCTTCTCCGGCCGGCCGGACGCCGAGGTCACCACGATCCCCACCTGCCGGCGGCCCGGGGAGCCGGACCGCTACCCGCCGACGACCCCCGCGCAGCACACGCGGGAGCGCCAGCGGGAGACCTACGAGCTGAACATGGCCGGATGAGGGGCTGATGTCCCTGGTCCTCGACCACGTCGCGCTGGGTGGTGCCGGGGCTCGACGCGGCTCCTGACCCCGCCCCACCCGGAGGAGCCGCCCGTTCGTGGGCCGCGACCTCACCCCGCAGTTCCCGTGCCGCGGCCCGGGCGGGACGGCTGTGAGGCGCACCACGGGCTGATCCACCGGGGCGCCGCCCGACCCCAGACTGAGGGTTCCAGGATCGGTGCGCCGGCGCCCGACCCCCGGACGGGGCCCGGCGCGCCCGGACTCGTCAGGAGGTCCCGTGCCGGTCGACCCACGCCCCACCGCCCCCGCACCGCCGGTGGCGGGCCGACGATGACGGACCTGGACACCACGGCGGCACCGCTCGCCGTCGAGACCCTCCTGGGTGTGGTACCGGCCGGCGCGCAGGTCTTCGAGGCGCCCGGCCAGGGCGGCCCGCTCGAGCGCGGGTTCGGTGGCGTCGTGGTCGGCCGGTCGCTGCGGGCGGCCGGGCTGACCGTGGACCCGGGCCGCCCGGCCCACTCCGTGCACGGCCACTTCCTGCGGCCCGCCGACGCCGGCGCCCCGACCCGGTTCCACGTCACGCCGGTCCGCGACGGCGCGACGGTCAGCATCCGGCAGGTCGTCGCCGAGCAGCACGGGAAGGAGGTCTTCCTGCTCACGGGCTCGTTCCAGGTGCCGGAGGAGGGTTGGGCGCACCAGCTGCCCCGGCTCGACGTCGGGAGCGTCGACCCCGACGGCCTCCCGACGCCGCTGGAGTGCGTCGCCGGGGCCGACGAAGCGGTGCGCGGCTGGTGGACCCGGCTGGCCCGGCTGCATCCCGTGGACCTGCGGTTCGAGGGCGAGCTGCCGCGCTCGGCCGCCCACCGCGGCGAGGCCGCCCCACCGCGTCACCGGTTCTGGGTGCGCACCCGCGACCCCCTGCCCGACGACGCCCTGGTGCACCGGTCCGTGGTCGCCTACGTGTCGGACATGATGCTGCTGTCCACCGCCCTCGCCCCGCACGCCACGATGTTCGGCGCCCCGGACGTCACCGCGGCCAGCCTCGACCACGCCGTCTGGTTCCACGGGCCGCTCCGCGCGGACGGCTGGCTCTGCTACGAGCAGGAGAGCAGCTGGGCGGACGGCGGCCGGGCGCTGTGCCACGGCCGCCTGTTCGAGCCGTCGGGCCGGCTCGTCGCCACGGTCGCGCAGGAGGCGATGATCCGCCGGCGGGTGGGGTGAGCGGGCCCGGCCCCGTGCTTCTCTCGCGCCGCGGATCGCGTCACCGGGCAGGTTTCGGGCGACCGGCGACGGCCACGACGGCGCTGAGGACGGAGACCGCCGCCGCGAGCACGAAGGCGGCGGAGTACGAGGTCGCCTCGGCCACGGCGCCGCTGGCGAGCGGTCCCACGACCCCCGCGACGTCGAAGGCGATCTGGTACCACGCGATGGGCGGGCCGCTGCGCCCGTCGAGCACGTCGCCGAGCAGGGCCCCGCCCGCGACGGCACCGAGCGAGCCCGCGACGCCCGAGAGGACCATCGCCGCGAGGTAGCCCGGCGTGGTCTCGTCGATCGCCAGGAGCAGGGCCGACGCGCCCCCTGCGAGGCCGCCGAGCACCAGCGGGCAGCGCCGGCTCCAGGAGTCGGTGAGCCGCCCGCTGACGGGCGCGACCAGTACCTGCGTCGCCCCCGCAAGCAGGAGCCCGAGGCCGGTCCAGACGGGCCCGAGGCCGAGGCCCGCAGCCACGAACAGCGGGATCACCGTGAACCGTAGCCCGTTCCCTATCCAGGCGTTGGCGAACTGGGTGAGCACGGCGACGCGGAACCGGCGGTCGGCCCACGCCTCGCGCAGGCTCATCGACGCGCTCGCGGCGTCGCCGTCCTCCGGCGTCGACGCACGCCGGGCGCGCCCGAGCAACCCGGCGGCGAGCGCCCCGCCCAGCAGGAGCAGCGCGCCGTAGACCAGCAGAGGCGCGGCCAGGGAGACGCCCGCGATCACACCGCCGACGAGCGGACCCGCGAGGCCGCCCGCCAGGAAACCGCCGTGGAACACGGCGGTGGCGCGGCCGCGGGACCCCGCGGGTGCCACCCGGTAGAGCACCGTCTGGCCCGCGACCGAGGTGACGACGGTCGCGGCACCACCCAGTGCCCGCCACACCAGCAGGCCGGTGAACGACCCGGCCATGCCGGCCAGCAGGCTGGTGACGGCGGTGACCGCCATGGCCACGGCCATCACCGGTGCCGGGCTGGCCCGGGCCGCGAGCCGCGACGCCGCCGGAGCGGCGACGATGCGTGCGAGCGCGTAGGCGCTGACGACACCGGACGCCGCCAGGTCGCTCACGTCGAACGCGGCCGCGAGCAGCGGGATCACCGGAGCGGCGATCCCGTAGCCCAGGCCGATGCAGACGTTCACCCCCGCGAGGACGACGACGGCGACCGGGACGGGGGTGCGGTCCCCGGCCGCCGTTCGTTCGCCCGAGCTCATGTCTCGGTGCTCATCGCTCAGAACTCACGGAGGGTCTCGCGCAGCGTTCCGCCGCCGTACTCGGTCCGGGTCAGCCCGCGCCGCTGCAGCGCGGGCACCAGGCCCTCGGTGATCTCGTCGACGAACCGGCGGGTGATGCTGCCGGTGATCAGGAAGCCGTCGCCGCCGACCTCGTCCATGACCTCACCCATCTCCGCGGCGACGGAGTCCGGGGTGCCCACGAACCTGACGTTCTTCATCGACCAGCCCAGCGCCGCCTCGCGCGGGGTCCGCCCGGCCCGCATGAAGTCCGCGAGGGTGGTCCGGTGCCCGTTCGTGGTCAGGTCGCCGAACTCGTCGTCGAGCCCGAACCGGGACAGGTCGTTCTCGGTCAGCGCCGAGATGTGGCCCAGGCTGGACTCGATCCGGGCGTCGATCCCGGCGAGCATCCGTTCCCTCTTCGCCTCGGCCAGGGACGCCGTCTCGGCGAGTACCGGCTGGGTGATGAACATGATCTTGAGCTCGTCGGGGTCCCGGCCGTGGCCGATCATCCGGGCCCGGATGTCGTCACGGAAGGCCTTCATCGCCTCGACCGAGTGCGTCTCGGCGCTGAGCAGGGTGTCGGCGTACCGGGCGGCGAAGTCACGCCCCTTCGGCGAGCCGCCTGCCTGGCAGAGCACCGGATGGCGCTGCGGGGAGGCGACCATGTTCATCGGGCCGCGGGAGCGGTGGAAACGGCCCTCGAAGTCGATCCGGTGGACCTTGGTGTGGTCTACATAGGTCCCCGTCTCCTCGTCCATGACGAGCGCGTCCGGCTCCCACGAGTCCCACAGCTGCCGCGCGACCTCCACGAACTCACCCGCGACGTCGTAGCGAAGGTCGTGCTCGGGGAGCTTGTCCATGCCGTAGTTCTGCGCGGCGCGGTCCTCGCTGGAGGTCACCATGTTCCAGCCGATCCGACCGCCCGAGAGGTGGTCGAGGGTCTGGAACCGGCGGGCCAGCAGCCACGGCGGGTAGAAGGTCGTGGAGCAGGTGGCGATGATGCCGATGTCCGTGGTGACGTCGGTGAGCGCCGGCGCGAGGATCATCGGGTCGTGCTTGGGCGCGTAGAGCCCGTACTTGAGGTCCACGCGCGAGGAACCCTCGTACGCGTCGGACACCATCGAGGAGTCCTCGAGCATCACGTAGTCGAAGCACGCGCGCTCCAGCGAGCGGGCGAACTCGATGTGGGCCTCGCCGGTCGGCCAGTCGGCACCTTCGGTGCTCGACCACTGCCCCGACCAGGGCGGGTTGGAGAAGTTGCAGAACCAGCCGAGATGGAACATCGGAGCCCTTTCAGAAGGCCAGCAGGTTGTCCCGCAGGAGCGGGCTCGTGTACTCGGTGCGGGTCAGGCCGCGGCGCTGCAGCTCCGGCACCAACCCGTCGCAGATCTCGGTGATGTAGCGGCGGGTGAGCTGTCCGGAGCCGCTGTAGACGAGGAAGCCGTCGCCACCGACCTCGGCCATGACCTCCGCCATCTGCCCGGCGACGGCGTCCGGGGTGCCGACGAGCTCGAGCGACTCGGTCTGGTCGGCCACGGCTGCTTCGCGCAGGGTCTTGCCCTGCGCGCGGTCGAGGAAGGTCTGCAGGATGCTCTGGCTGCCGTTCGAGGACGCCGCGGCGATCGCCGGCAGCGGCTCGTCGAGCGGGAAGCGGGAGAGGTCGAGATCGCCGCCGGACATCAGCAGCAGCCGCTTCTCCAGCCGCTCGGTCTCGAGCGCGTAGAGACGCTCCTTGCGGGCCACGGCCTCCTCGTGGGTCTCCGCCACGATCGGCGAGACGATGTAGAACACCTTGACCGCCTTCGGGTCCCGCCCCGCGTCGGCGGCGAGCCGCGACACGTCGTCGCGGTAGGTCCGCATCGCCTCGACGCCCTTCGGGATCGAGACGACCGCGTCGGCGTGCCGGGCGGCGAACGCCCGGCCGACGGGCGAGCCGCCGGCCTGCAGCATCACCGGCCTACCCTGCGGTCCCGGCAGCGTGTTGAGCGGCCCGCGGCTGGCGAAGTACTTGCCGCGGAAGTCGACCCGGTGGACCTTCTCGTGGTCGATGTAGGTGTTCGTGTCGTGGTCGACGAGCAGCGCCTCGGGCTCCCACGAGTCCCACAGCTGTTCGACGAGCGTCGCGAACTCCTCGGCGATGTCGTACCGCTCATCGTGGGGCGGCAGGTCGTCCATGCCGAAGTTCTGCGCCGCCGCCGAGCCGGCCGAGGTGACGATGTTCCAGCCGGCCCGCCCGTTCGTCAGATGGTCCAGTGTGGACATGGTGCGCGCCAGCAGGTACGGCGGGTAGAACGAGGTCGAGCAGGTCGCCACCACGCCCAGGCCGCGGGTGACGTGGGCCAGCAGCGGGACCAGCGGTACCGGATCGTGCTTGGGCGCGCGGACCATCTGCCGCAGCTCCGCCTCGAACGTGCCGCCGTAGGTATCCGACAGCGCGGTGGAGTCCTCCAGCATGATGAAGTCGAACCCGGCGCGGTCGAGCTGGCGGGCCATGTCCAGGTAGAAGTCCCCATTTGCCCAGGTGCGGCCGGCGTTGCCCGCCCACGGCTTGTTCCAGGCCGGGGTCATGTAGTTGGTGAACCAGCCGAGGTGGAACATCAGCTCTCCTCAGGGACGGGGGTCCGGCCGCGGACCGCCGAGATGCAGACGGCGATCAGCGACAGCACGGCGAGCACGCCGACGGTGAGCGGGAAGGCGTGGGCGTAGACGGTGAGGTCCGTGGCGCCGAACCCGTCCGTCTCCCCGGACAGCGCCCCGGCCCGCAGCGCCTCCGGCAGCCCCGACGTGAGGAGCGTGAGCGCCACCGCGGAACCCAGCAGGGCCGCCGAGTTGTCGATCATCACGCGGAACCCGTTGGCCATGCCGCGCTCCCAGGGCCGCACCCCGATGTTGATCACCGAGGCGTTCGTCGTCTGGAAGATCCCGTTGCCCAGGCCCGTCACGAACAGCGCGCCGGCCACCGCGAGCCCCGAGCCTCCGAGGGCGAACACCGCGGCCAGCAACACCGCCCCGAGCACCGCCACGAGCGCGCCCGCCGTGGCGAGCACCCGGGCCTCCATGTGCGCCGCCCATCGCCCGGCCAGCGGCCCGACGAGGATGTTCCCGCAGGCCTGCGCGGTGATGCAGAGCCCGGCCGACAGCGCCGTCAGCCCGTGCAGGCTCTGCAGGTACAGCGACACCAGCAGCGGGCCCGCGGCGAGCCCCAGGTTCAGCAACGCCGTCGTGGCGTACGCGCTGCCGCGGAAGCGGACCAGGACCAGCCGCAGGTCGAGAATCGGGTTCGGCACCTGCCGCTCCACCAGCACGAACGCGGTGAGCCCGAGCACCGCCGCGGCCGCCGGCAACAGGAACGACGCGGATCCCACGCCGTCGCCCACCCGGTTGACCGCAAGCACGACCCCGCCCACGCCGACGATCGACGTGACCGTGCCTGAGACGTCCGCCCTGAGCCGGCCGTTCGTGACCGGCCGGGTCCGGTGCAGGGACACCGCCGACCACACCGTGCCGAGCAGCGCCAGCGGCACGGTGAACGCGAACACCGCACGCCAGCCGAGGCTCTCGGTGAGCACCCCGCCGAGCAACGGGCCGAGCGCCACCGCCGTCGACATGATCGTGATGTTCCAGCCGATGCCGCGGGAGACGTGGCTGGCGGGGAACGCGTCGACCAGCAGGGCCGTGGTGTTGGTGATCACTGCGGCGGCCCCTACACCCTGCAGCGCCCGGAGCGCGATCACCGGTCCGGGGGCCGTGCAGAAGCAGATCGCCAGGCTCGCGACGGTGACCAGGGACAGCCCACCGATGTACATCGCGCGCCGGCCCACGACGTCGGACAGCCGGCCGAGCGGCAGCATCAGTGTGGCCGTGAGCAGCTGGTAGGCCAGCACGAACCAGTCGCCCTGGGCGGGCCCGGCGTTCAGGTCGCCGACCATGTGCGGCAACGCGAGCGGGACCATGCTGACGCTGGAGAAGGTGACCCACATGCCCAGCCCGGTCACCGAGAGGACCCGCCACGCGTACCTCAGGTCCGCGGCGGGCGCTTCCGCGAGCGCCATGTCAGAACTCGAGCAGGTTCTCGCGCAGCGTCGAGCCGGAGTACCCGTCCCGGGCCAGCCCGCGCCGGCGCAGCGCCGCGCCGAGCCCGTCCGCGATCTCGCTGACGTACCGGCGGTGCAGGGAGCCGGAGATGAGGAACCCGTCGCCGCCGACCTCCTGCATGATCTCGTCCATCTGCCCGGCCACCGTGTCCGGCGTGCCGACCAGGTCGACGGACCTGCGGGTGTCCGAGGTGACGAACTCCCGCAGCGTCTTGCCCGCGGCCAGCTTCTTGAACAGCGCGAGCGAGCTCTGCGTCGCGTTGGTCTCGATGTCCGGGAACGGGGCGTCGAGGTCGTACTTGGCGAAGTCCTCGCCCGTCGCGTAGGACAGCGATGCCAGGTTGCTCTCGACGGCGCCGGCCATGGCGACGCGGCCGCGCTCGGCCCGGTCCTGTGCCTCGGCGTCCGTCTCGCCGAGGACCGGCGTGACGATGAACAGGACCTTGCACTCCTTGGGGTCGCGGCCCGCGGCGACCATGTGCTCGGTGACCTCCTCGCGGTACGCCTTCATGTCCTCGACGCCGTTGACCTGCGCGATGATCGTGTCCACGTTCTTCGCGCCGAACGCCCGGCCGGCCTTCGAGCCGCCGGCCTGGCACAACGCGGGCCGCCCCTGCGGCGGGCGCGTGGTGTTGAGCGGACCGCGGCTGCGGTAGTACTCGCCCTCGAAGTCGACGGCATGCACCTTCGACCCGTCGGCGAACACGCCGTGCTCCTCGTCGAGCACCACGGCGTCGGCGTCCCACGAGTCCCAGAGCTTGCGCACCAGGTCGATCCACTCGTCCGCCATCTTGTAGCGCTCGTCGTGGTCGAACAGGGCGTCGTGCCCGAAGTTCTGCGCGGTCCGGTGGTTGTGGCTGGTCACGAGGTTGAGCCCGAACCGGCCGTTCGTGAGGTGGTCGATCGTCGCCGCGCTACGGGCCGCCATGAACGGCGGGTGGAACGACGTGGTGACCGTGGCGAAGAAGCCGATGTTCTTCGTGTGCTCGCCGAGGATCGGGACCAGCGCGAGCGGGTCCTGCTTGGGCACCGAACGGGCGGCCGCGAGCCACCAGTCGTGGTTGCCGCCGTAGGAATCCGGGACGAACGAGCCGTCCTCGAACATCATGTAGTCGAAGCCGGCGCGCTCCAGCGAGCGCGCCGCGTCGATGTAGAGCTGCGGCTTGTTCCACTCGCGGCCGCCGTTGCCGGACCACATCTGGTTCCAGGACTGCACCTGGAAGGACAGGAACCATCCGAGGTGCAGCATCAGAACGCCAGGAGGTTGTCGCGGAGCAGCTGGTGCTCGTAGTGGTCGCGGGTGAGCCCGCGGCGGCGCAACGCCGGGACGAGCCCGTCGGTGATCTCGGCGACGTAGCGACGGTGCATCGGGGTGCCGACGATCAGGAAGCCGTCGCCGCCCACCTCCTGCATGACCTCGTCCATCTGGGCCGCGACGGTCGCCGGCGTGCCCACGAGCGGGACCGCGTCCGTGGCGCTGTGCGCCAGGATCCGCTCGCGCAGCGTCTGGGTGCCGTCGCCCTTGAAGTTGGCGAAGCTGCTGCGGTGCCCGTTGGAGATCAGGTCGTCCGGCAGCGGCTCGTCGAGCGGGAACTGCGAGAGGTCGATGCTGGCGAGGTGCGAGCGGCCGGCGAGCAGGCCCTCGATGTTGCTCGCCTTGGCCTGCTCGCGGCGGGCCAACTTCTCCTGCGCCTCCGCGTCCGTCTCGCCGAGTACCGGCGAGACCAGGTACATCACCTTGATCGAGTCCGGGTCCCGGCCGTGTTCCACGGCACGGCGGCGGATGTCGTCGCGGTAGGCCTTCATCTTCTCGACGCCGGGCGGGTTCGCGATGATCGCCTCGACGTACTTCGCGGCGAGGTCCTTGCCCTTGTCCGAACCGCCGGCCTGCAGGAACACCGGCCGGCCCTGCGGCGAGGGAATCGTGTTCAGCGGGCCGCGGGAGGAGTAGAACTTGCCCTCGAAGTCCAGGGTGTGGACCTTGGACGCGTCCGCGTAGATCCCGTTCTCGGCGTCCGCGAGCACGGCGTCGGGCTCCCACGAGTCCCACAGCTTGCAGGCGAGCTCCACGAACTCGTCGGCCATGTCGTAGCGCAGGTCGTGCTCGGGCATGTCGAACCCGAAGTTCTGCGCCGCCCGGGTGGCGCTGCCGGTCACGATGTTCCAGCCGATCCGACCCTTGGACACATGGTCCAGGGTGGACATCATCCGGGCCACGGTGAACGGGTGGTAGAAGGTCGTGGTCAGCGTGGCCACGATCCCGACCTTGTCCGTGAACTGCGACAGGATCCCTGCGAGCACCGCCGGGTCGTGCTTCGGCGCTGCGCTCGCCGTCCTGAGGTAGTACTCGGTGGAGTTCTGGTAGGCGTCGGGGATCTGGACCGAGTCCTCCATCATCAGGAAGTCGAACCCGCCGCGTTCGATCGAGCGCGCGAGGTCGACGTACTGGTCCGGCAGCATCCAGTCGGTGGCCCCCGTGCCGGCCCACTCCTGGTTCCAGGCCTGGACCCCGAACCCGTTGCCCAGGAACCAGCCCAGGTGGAACATCCGCGAACTCATCGTCGTGCTCCTTCTAGAACTCTCGCAGGTGATCCCGCAGGTGCGCGCCGGTGTACTCGGAGCGCACCAGGCCGCGCCGCTGCAGCTCGGGGACCAGGCCGTCGGTGATCTCGTGGACGTAGCGGCGGTGGGTCGTCCCGCCCATGATCAGGAACCCGTCCCCGCCGACGAACTCCATCGCCTCCTGCAGCACGTCGGCCGCGGTCGCCGGGCTGCCGACGACCTCGATCGACTCGGTGCGGTAGGCGGTGAAGGCCTCCCGCAGGGTCCGACCACCGGCGAACTTCCGGAAGGTCGACAGGGTGCTCTGGTGGCCGTTGGTCGCCGCGTCGTCCGGCAGCGGCTGGTCGAGGTCGAACGTCGAGAAGTCGATCTCCATGGTGGCCGACCAGTTGACCATCTGGGCCTTGATCTTCGCGTCGGCGTTCGCGTTCATCATGGCCTGGAGCTCGCGGGCCTCCTCGTCGGTGTCGGCGAGGATCGGCGAGACGATGAACATGACCTTGATGTCGTCCGGGTCGCGGCCCGCCTGCGCGGCAAGCTCCCGGATGTCGTCCCGGTAGCGCTTCATGTCCGCGAGCCCCTTGGGCAGCGCGAGCAGCACGTCGGCGTTGGCGGCGGCGAACGCCTTGCCGGCGGGGGAGCCGCCGGCCTGGCAGATCACCGGGTGTCCCTGCGGCGGGCGCATGAGGTTGAGTGGTCCGCGGCTGCGGTGCCACCGGCCCTCGAAGTGGATCGGGTGCACCTTCGTGTGGTCCACATAGGTGCCGGTCTCCTCGTCCATGACGAGGGCGCCGTCCTCCCACGAGTCCCACAGCTTCTTGACCAGGTCCACGTACTCGGCGGCCCGCTCGTACCGCTCGTCGTGCGGGGGCAGCGCGTCCATGCCGAAGTTCTGAGCCGCCCGGTTCTCACTGGAGGTCACACAGTTCCAGCCGAACCGGCCGCCGGAGAGATGGTCGATGGTGGCCGACGTGCGAGCCAGCAGCCACGGCGGCACGAAGGTCGACGACATCGTCGCGATCACGCCGATCCGCTTCGTCTCGCTGAGCAGCATGGACGCCAGCAGGGCCGGGTCGCCCTTCGGCGCGTAGCCGCCCTGCGCGAGGGAGGCCTCCGCGGTGCCCGCGTAGGTGTCGGACACCATCAGCGAGTCCTCGAGCATGAGGAAGTCGAACCGCGCCCGCTCCAGGGCCTGCAGGAAGTCGACGTGCGAGTCGCCGTTCATCCACTCGCGGTCCTCGGGGCCCGCCCACTGCGAGCGCCAGTCGTGCGGGGTGAAGCTCTTGAACCACGCGAGGTGGAAGCGGGGATCGACAGCGGTGGTCATCAGAACTCCAGCAGGTTGTCGCGGAAGTGCTCGTGGCCGTAGCCGGTCCGCATCAGCCCGCGCTTCTGCAGGGCGGGCACCAGGCCGTCCGCGATCTCGCCGATGTAGCGGCGGTTGTGCGGCTGGTTCCAGATGAGGAACCCGTCCCCGCCGACCTCCTGCATGGCCTCGTCCATCTGGGCCGCGACCTCGTCCGGGGTGCCGATGAGCTCCATGGATTCGGTGCGGTACGCCACGCAGGCCTCGCGCAACGTGCGGCCGTTCGCCCACCTGCGGAAGTTGGCGAGGGTGCTCTGGTGGCCGTTGGTCTGCGCGTCGTCGGGTAGCGGCTTGTCGAGGTCGAACCTCGAGAAGTCGATCTCCATGCTGCCCGACCAGCCGATCAGCTGGCCCTCCGGATGGGCCCGGACCGCCTCGTCCTTCTGCGCCTTGCGGTCCAGCGCGTGCTGGTGGGTCTCGCCGAGGATCGGCGAGACCACGAACATGACCTTCACCGAGTCCGGGTCCCGGCCCTCAGCGGCGGCGCGGGCCCGGATGTCCTCCCGGTACTCCTTCATCGCCGGCACGCCCTTCGGCAGCGCCATGACCATGTCGGCGTAGCGGGACGCGAACTGCCGGCCGGCGGGGCTGCCGCCGGCCTGGGTGAGCACCGGGCGGCCCTGCGGCGGGCGCAGGGTGTTCAGCGGGCCGCGGGACTTGTAGTACTTCCCGACGAAGTCGATCGGTCGGACCTTCGTGTGGTCCACGTAGACCCCCCGCTCGCGGTCCATGACGAGGGCATCGGGGTCCCAGGAGTCCCAGAGCTGGGTCACCAGGTCCACGAACTCGTCGGCGCGGGCGTAGCGCTCGTCGTGCGGGGGCAGGGCGTCCATGCCGAAGTTCTTGGCCGCCAGGTCCTCCGACGAGGTCACGATGTTCCAGCCGATCCGGCCGCGGGACAGGTGATCCAGCGTCGCGACGGAGCGGGCCAGCATCCACGGCGGGTAGAACGACGTCGACATCGTGACCGAGATGCCGATCCGGTCGGTTGCCCGGGCCAGGATCGGGGCCAGCGCCACCGGGTCGCCCTTGGGCGCCCAGCCGCCGCGCTTGAGGGTGGCCTCGGCGCTGCCGCCGTAGACGTCGGACACCATCGACGAGTCCTCGAAGAGGATGAAGTCGAAGCAGGCCCGCTCCAGGGTGCGGACCTTGTCCACGTAGAACTTCCCGTCCATCCAGCGGGCGGCGTCCGTACCGTCCCAGCCTGTGGTCCAGGTCGTCGGGATGAAGCTGCCGAACCATCCGAGGTGGAACATGTCTGCGCTCATGAGCTCTGCTCGCCTCCGGCGGTGATGGCCGCGTAGTCGATGCGGCGGTCGGTGCGCTGCGCGTAACCGTGGACGTCGGCGCGCATGGAGTAGGGCGACATGACCCGGGCTACGAAGATGTTGGCGGCGCTGTCGACCAGCATCCCCTCGGCCTTGCTCCACAGCGGGCCGGCTTCGGGGCCGATGGCGTCGGTGGAGGCGAGCCCCTGCTTCATGACCTGGGCAAAGGCGTCGTAGTCCGGGCCGGACCAGAACGAGAGGTTGCTGCCGCCGCCGGGTTGGGTCACCAGCTGGAGCTCGTAGGGCGGGGACATGGTGACCGCGGACCCGGTGCCCATGTTCGCCTGCAGCCGGCCGGCGAGACCGTCGGAGAACAGCTGCGCCGCGGGGACCTGGTTGATCTTCACGTCGAAGCCGGCGTCCTTCGCCGCCGAGGCGAGCACGACGGCCGAGTCCTGGACCGACGGCGACGCGTTGCTCACCGTGAGGGTGAACGACACCGGTGTGGTGATCCCCGCCTGGGCCAGCAGCGCCTTCGCCTTGGCCGGGTCGTAGGTGTACTTCGGCAGGGACGACTCGTCGTAGTAGGGCTGCTTGTCGTCGAGCAGGTGCTGGTAGGCGTAGGCGCGGCCGTGGTAGACGTCCTTGACGATCTGGTCGTAGGGCACGGCGTAGGCCAGGGCCTGCCGCACCGTCCGGTTGTCGAACGGCGCCTGCTTCGTGTTCAACGTGATCGAGTGGTAGAGGTTCGACGATGCCGTCGGGGTGAACACGTCCTCGTTGGACGCGAGGTCCGCCTGGTCGGAGGGGCGCAGGTCCAGCGCGACGTCGGCGTCACCACGGACGAGCATGTTCGCCCGGGTCGCCGCGTCGGGCACCACCCGACGGATCATCGTCGTGATCGGCAGCGGCCCGAACACGTAGTTCGGGTTGGCCGTCATCACGATCTCCTGGTTCGGCGTGACGCTCTGCAGCATGTAGGGCCCGAACCCGGAGTTGCCGTTCATCATGCTCGAGACGCCCCACTGGATCGCGTAGGGATCGTCGGCGGTGGCGTGCTGCCTGAGATAGGTGCTGTCGTAGATCGACCCGATGTTCTCGGCCAGGTTGCCCAGCAGCGTGAAGCCGTACCCGGGCTGGTCGATCGTGAAGGTCACCGTGTACTTGTCCACGGCCACGACCTGCTTGTCGATGTCGGTCAGCATCGGGGCGTAGTAGCCCGGCATGCCGCCGCCCTTCGACGAGAACTTCCGCTTGAAGGACCAGACCACGTCGTCGGAGGTCAGCTCGTTGCCCTGCTGGCTCTTCAGGCCCTGGCGCAGGTGGAAGGTGAAGACCTTGCCGTCCGGGCTCACGTCGTAGCTCTGCGCCAGGAACGGCTCGAAGTGGTAGAGGTCCTGGACCTGCACGTTCGCGCCCTCCTCCGCGATGTACGGCTTGCGGATGAGCTGGGCGTGGATGCTGTTGGTGACCTCCTGGTTGTCGGTGCCGTTGGTGAAGCCGTAGTCGCGCACGACGTTCGACGCCTGGTCGCCGGTGACCACGACGATCGTGTCGCGCGCGGCGCCGCTGCCGGAGGCGGAGTCGCCGGTGTCGGCACAGGCGGTGGCGACCAGGCCGAGAGCGAGGACGGCGACGGTGGCTCGGGCGAGTCGGCGCAGGCCGGGTGGAGCGGGCATGGGGTTCCTCGGGGGTGTGAGGGGGTGGAGTCCTACGGGCACGCCCGACCGCCGGGCGGCACCGGCGCCGTCCGTCGGTCGTGCGGGGTGGAGCGGGTCGTGCGTCCGGTCAGCCGACGCGGTTCACGGTGAAGCGGTGGGTCAGGACGGAGGCGGAGGCGATGGTGATGCACAGGACGGCCGCCGGGAAGCCGGCCGACCACCACTTCCCGACCGCGGCGTCGCCGGCGCCGTGGGCGATCATCGAGCCCCACTCCGGCGTGGGCGGCGGCAGCCCGACGCCGAGGAAGCCGAGCGCGGCGGTCAGCACGATGCTGATGCCGAGGATCACCGAGACGTTGAGCAGGGCCGGGCGGACCGAGTTCGGCAGCACGTGCCGGACGATCAGCCGCAGCTCGTGCTGACCGGCCTGGCGGGCGGCGTCGAGGTAGGCGTCGCCGCGCACCCGGAGCACCTCGGTTCGCGTGAGCCGCGCCTGGATCGGCATCAGGATCACGGCGATCGCCAGGATCATCGTCGTGGTGTTGGTCCCGAAGAAGGACACCACCACCAGGCCGATGATCACCACCGGGATCGCCTGGAGCAGGTCGAGCAGCCGAGACATGCCCCGGGCCGCCGTGCCGACCGGACCGCGCCGGGACTCGTTCATCCCGACGGCGAGCCCGACGACGATGCCCAGCGCGGTGGCCAGCAGCGTCGAGAAGACCGCGATGGCCACGTCGATGCGGGTCCCGGCGAGCGTCCGGGAGAACACGTCCATCCCGGTGGAGTCGGTGCCGCCCCAGTGGTCGCCGCTCGGCGGGCGGGACGGCAGGCCCACGACCTCCGTCGGGTCGTGGGGAGCGATCAGCGGCCCGATCACCGCGACGACCAGCACCGACCCCAGGAGGACGGCGGCGATCCACGTACCCGGCCCGAGCCGGGGACGGCGGTGGCCGGCCGCGGCGGCGGCCGGGGCGAGGGTCTCGGTCGGGGCCGCGGGCGGCGGCAGGGTGGAGGTCATGATCCACTCCCTCGGACGCCGGGGCGGCGCCGCGGATCGAGCAGCATGGTCGTGACGTCGGAGAGCAGGAAGACGATCATCGAGATGGCGGCGACCAGCACCAGCGTGCCCTGCAGCGCGGTGAAGTCCAGGCCGGCCACGGCGGTCACCGCGTACGTACCCAGGCCACCGAGGCCGAACAGCTGCTCGATGATCACCGTGCCGCCGAGCAGCGTGCCGAAGATCGTGCCGAACACCGCGATGGTGGGCGGCAGCGCGCGCCGGTAGATGCTCACGACGACCTTCCAGCGCGGGGTGCCGGTGGCGATCCGGAAGAGCGTGGCGCGGTCCTCCGCGGCCGGGCCGAGGGCGCCGAGCAGCTGTTTGAGCAGCAGGGGGGCCAGCGACACGACTAACACCACGATCGGCAGCAGGTAGTGGCTCAGGATCGACGAGGTGACCGCGAACCTCCCGGAGAGGATCGAGTCCAGCAGCGGGAAGTGCGTGATCGGGTCCGGTTCCTGCAGGCCGGGGCGGGTCCGTCCGTTCGGCGCGGGGACGACCTGCAGGGTGGCGTAGAAGAGCAGGATCCCGATCACCCCGACCACGAAGTCCGGGACCGCTCCGGCCGCCTGCGAGTAGCCGGACACGATCCGGGCGCCCACGCTCCGCGGGGCCAGGACCACCACCAGGGACAGCAGCAGGCTGGCCAGGACCAGGATCACGAAGGACACCACGGCCAGCTCCACGGTGCCGGGCAACCGGGCCGTGATCTCCCCGAACACCGGTCGGCCGTTCGTGATCGAGGTGCCGAGGTCGAACCGCGCCAGGCCGGACACGTAGTGCCCGAGCTGCGTCCAGATGCTCCCGTCGAGACCGAGCTGCGCACGGACCGCCTCGTAGGTCTCCGGGGTGGCGTCGGGCCCGGCGATCGCGCGGGCCGGGTCGCCGGGGATGAGCCGGACCAGGAAGAACGCGATCAGCGCGAACACGAGGATGTGGATCGGCAGGACGAGCACCCGCAGGGCCCACCAGCGCTGCCGGCGGACCGCGGCGAGCAGGGAGCCGGCGTCCGGCGCGGCGGCGGACACGGCGGCGGTCACGAGGCCACCGCCTCGATCCGGCCGCTGCACCGCGCGGCCGCGACGAGGAACCGGGTGTACTCGTGCTGCGGCCGGTCCACGATCTCGTCCGTGCTGCCGCGCTCGACGATCACGCCGTCCCGCATGACGATCAGCTCGTCGACCAGGAAGGCGGTGGCGGGGATCCCGTGCGAGACGAAGAACAGCCCTGCCCGGTTCTGCTCGACGTAGTCCTTCAGCATGTTGAGCACGGCGCCCTGCACCGAGACGTCCAGCGCCGACACGACCTCGTCGCAGAGCAGCACCCGCGGCCGGACGACCAGCGCCCGGGCGAGCGCGAACCGCTGCCGCTGCCCTCCGGACACCTCGTGGGGGCGGCGGTCGGCCATCGCCGGGGAGACCTGGAGGGTCTCCAGCACCTCGTCGACCCGCTCGTCGGCTGCGGAGCTCCCGAGCCCGCAGAGCACCATGGCCGGTGTCCGGACGGCGTCGCGGAGCGTGCGCAGCGGATCGAAGGACGAGCTGACGTCCTGGCTGACCAGCTGCACCGCCCGGCGGAAGTCCCGGCGGCCGCTCTGCGAGGCGAGGTGGTGACCGAGCGGCACACCGTTGTAGTCGAGGGTGCCGCCGTCGGGTCGCTCGAGGCCGGACAGCATCCGGGCCAGGGTGGACTTGCCCGAACCCGACTCGCCGATCACGCCGATCGTGCGGTCCGAGCCGATCGTGACGTCGACCGCGGCCACGGCGCGGTGCCGGGACCGGTTGACCACGAACGTCTTCTCCAGCGACTCCGCGGTGATCTGCACCAGGCCGCGGTCACCGACCGGGTCGGCGGCCGGGCGCTGCCGGAGCAGCCGCATCCCGGGCGTCCTCATGCGACGCTCGTGCGGACGAGCTCGGCCCCGACGCCGGTGTCCACCGTGTCCAGCGTGGGCAGCCGGTGGGCGTGCCGGGCGTCGAGATCGGGCACGCAGCGCAGCAGGCCGCGCGTGTACGGGTGGGTCGCGGTCCGCTCGAGCTCGGCGGACGGACCCGCGTCGACGATCTCGCCGTGGTACATGACCACCATCGCGTCGGAGAACTCCTGGCAGAGCCGGATGTCGTGGGACACGATCAGCAGCGAGGTGCCCGTGTCGGTGGCGAGCTGCTGCAGCAGCTCCATCACCGCGCGGGACAGGCTCGCGTCCAGCGCGCTGGTGGGCTCGTCCGCGATCAGCAGCTTCGGCGCGCCGGCCAGTGCGAGGGCGAGCATCGCACGCTGCCGCATGCCGCCGGACAGCTCGTAGGGCCGGCTGCGCAGGACCCGCCGGGTATCGGTGAGCCCGACCCGGACCAGCCACTCGCGGGCCCGCTCCGTGGCCTCCCGGCGGGAGCAGCGCGTGGCACTGCGGACCACCGTGGTGAGCTGGCTGCCGACCGACCACACGGGATCGAGCGAGGTCATTGCGTCCTGGAAGACCACGGCCATCCCCGGCGTGCGGCGCGCCACTCCGGCGCGTGGGTTGCGGTCGAGCGGAACGCCGTCGAAGGCGAGCAGCTCGGAGGTCACGCGCGCGGAGCCGCCGAGGAACCCGGCCACCGCCATCGCCAGGGAGGTCTTGCCGGAGCCCGACTCGCCGACGAGTGCCACCTGCTCGCCCACGCCGATGCTCAGCGCGGCGTCGCGGACGGCGACCGACTCCCCGTCGGGGATCGGGTAGCCGACGGTGAGGCCGCGGACCTCGAGGAGTGGACCGGCAGGAGTGCCGAGGCGCTGCGCGGGGCGGGGGCCCGGCACCGGGTGTTCTGTCACGATCTCGTCCTTCTCGCGTGGGCAGACGTGTGCGGGAACTGCCGGGAGTACGGGGGCGATCCGACCGGGCGTCGTCGGCGGGCGGTGAGTGCAGAGCTTGGGGACGGCATGTTTCGTCGACAAGCACGCTGGGGGTAACCGCTCTATTGCGCCGCCGCGCCCGAACGTTTATCCGCAGGTCACAGCGTTGCGGGCCCGGCGAATCGGACGATGACCGCCACCTCGGGCCCCATGACCGAGGTCACATACGGCGGATCGGGGGTCGCCGTTAGCCTCGAACGGCGGACGGACCGTCACCGTTCGTCCCGGTGCGACGCGGCATGGGCTGCGGCGCCCGACCGGTCCCCACCCACCCGGGTGAGCCGCCCGCACCCCCGGTTCGCACCCAGCGGAGGTTCACCCGTGACACATCCTGTCCCGCTGCGCAAGGACGACGACGAGGGCCGCCGGGCGTACCGGACGGCCCGCGGTGGCCGGGCCCGCCCCGCCGACACCTCGTCCCGCCGCATCTACGAGCTGCTGCGGGCCAGCATCCGGGACGGCTCCATCGGCGCCGGCGAGCAGCTGGACGAGCAGCGGCTCGTGCGCGCCTACAACGGCAGCCGCAACTCGGTGCGCAGAGCTCTGCAGGCGCTGGCCGAGGAGGGCCTGCTCGACCGCACCCGCCGGGTCGGCACCAGCCTCAGCCGCACGATCGTGCCGGTCGCCCCCACCGACGTCGGGCCCCGGGTGTACGAGGGAACCCCGCACGAGGGCCGTCTCGCCGTCGAGACCCTGGAGTGCACGCGCGTGGTCGCCGGTCGCGAGGTGGCCCGTCGGCTGCAGATCGAACCGACGGCCGAGGTCATGCGGATCGAGCAGGTGGGGAACTACGACTCCGAGCCGCTCTACGTCCGCACCGGCTATCTGGTCACCGACCTCCGGGCACCCGCGTTCCTCGCCCTGCTCGACCGCTGCCACGTCGACTACCCGCCGCTGCCCGTCGTCTTCGAGCGGGTGTTCGGGCGCCCCTACGGCGCGAGCATCTACTCGGTGGAGGCCGTCGCGCTGGAGGAGCGCATCGCCGCCCTGCTGCACGTCGAGCCGGAGGTCCCGACCCTCCTGCGGGAGCTGACGACGGCGGACGTCGACGGCAGGCCCTTCGAGCTGAGCTTCACCTACTTCCGAAGTGGCCGGGTGGCCCTGTCGGGGATCGGCACGTTCACGGACTCCGGCTACCGCGTGGGGTAGGCGTGACCGGCGCCCCATGGCGTAATTCCCCGGCTTCGGCAGCGTCTTCGCAGGTCGGAGGCCCGGACCGGTGACCGGCGGGAGCGCAAATCGGGCGACCGTCGCGCGTAACGCGGAGGCAACACTCGGCGGGTTCCGTAGGCCTCACCGCAGGCGACAGGAGGCCCTGAAGATGATCGTCCCCGACCCCGCCGAGACCAGCGCGCTGCGGCGGGCCTACGGCACGTTCCCCAGCGGGGTGACCGCCGTCTGCGCGCTGCGCGACGGCGCCCCGGTCGGCATCGCCGCCAGCTCGTTCGTGTCGGTGTCGATGAACCCGCCGCTGGTGTCGGTGTGCGTGCAGCACACCTCCACGACCTGGCCGCTGCTCGCCGACCGGCCGCGGCTCGGGCTGTCGGTGCTCGGGTCCACGCACGACCGGGCGTGCCGGCAGATCGCCTCGAAGACCGGCGACCGGTTCGCGGGCATCGGCTACACCGCGACCGGCGAGGGCGCGGTGCTGCTGCACGACGCCGCGGCGTGGCTGGGCTGCTCGGTCCACGAGATCGTCACCGCCGGGGACCACGATCTGGTGCTGCTGCGCGTCGAGGCCCTGCAGACCCATGACGACGTCGCCCCGCTCGTCTTCCACGGCAGCCGCTTCCACGCCCTCTCAGCGCTGGCGGCCTGATGTCCGTCCAGCCCGAGACCCTCGGCCCCGTCGACCGGGTCGGCCCCGCCGTCGCCGCCCTGCGCGCCGGGCGCCCGGTCCTCGTCGCCGACGACGCCGGCCGGGAGGACGAGTACGACGTGATCCTCCCGGCCGCGCTGGCCGAGCCGCGGTGGACCGCGTGGGCCGTCCGGCACACGTCGGGGCTGCTCTGCGCGCCGATCACCGCCGAGCGCGCCGACGCCCTCGCCCTGGACCCGATGGTCCGCGACAACCAGGACCCGCGCGGCACGGCCTACATGGTCTCGGTCGACGCGGCCCACGGCATCGGCACGGGGATCAGCGCGAAGGACCGGGCCCGCACGGCCCGGGTCCTCGCCGATCCCGCCAGCCGGCCCGCCGACCTCGTCCGGCCGGGGCACCTGCTCCCGCTGCGGGCCCGCGCCGGTGGCGTGGTCGCCCGGCCCGGGCACACCGAGGCCGGGGTGGACCTGTGCCGGCTGGCCGGGCTTCCCCCGGTCGCCCTGATCGCCGAGCTGGTCGGCGACGGCACCGGCATGGCCGGCAGCGAGGACGCGGCCCTCCTCGCCGCGCGGCACGACCTGCCGGTCCTCGACATCGCCGAGCTCATCGACCACCGCCTGCGGTTCGGCGACGGCGAGCGGGGCCGGGTCACCCGCGCCGTCACCACCCGGCTGCCCACCGAACACGGCGTGCTCGACGCGGTGGGGTACCGCGACGAGGTCACCGGCGCCGAGCACGTCGCGCTCGTCGGGCGCGGACCGGCGACCCGGCCGCTCGTCGCGGTGCACGCCGAGTGCGTGACCGGGGACGTCTTCGGCGCCCTGGCCTGCGACTGCGCCCGGCGCTTCGCGGAGTCCGCGGCCCAGGTCGCTCGCGAGGGCGGGATCCTGGTCTACCTGCGCCGGCCGGGCCCGCGGGCCGTCGGCGCGCTCGACGGGCACGCCTGGACCCCGGCCGACGACGGCGCCGCCGGCGCGATCCTCGCCGACCTCGGGCACCGCGCCGTCCGGCTGCTCCCCGGTCCGGCGAGCGCCACCGGGCTGGCCCGGCCCGACCTCGCCGTGCTGCCCGTCCCCGCTCCTACCCCCGGGCACCGCCCCGTCCGCCTCCTGGAGATCTCGTGAGCGTCACCGTCGTCGTCGGCAACCCGAAACCCGGATCCCGCACCCGCGCGGCCGGCGAGCTGCTCGCCGAGCGGCTGACCGGCACCGCCCCGGACCACGTCGTCGAGCTGACCGACCTCGGCGCCGGCCTGCTCGGCTGGGGCGACGAGGCCGTCGCCACCGCGGTGAAGACCGTGCAGGCCTCCTCGCTGGTCGTGTTCGCCAGCCCGACCTTCAAGGCCACCTACACCGGCCTGCTCAAGCTCTTCCTCGACCAGTTCGCGGGCGGCACCGGGCTGCAGGACGTCGTCGCCGTGCCGCTGATGCTCGGCGCCGGGCCCGCGCATGCGATGGCGCCCGACCTCACGCTCAAGCCCGTCCTCGCCGAGCTCGGCGGCACCTGCGCCCTGCCCGGTCTCTACCTCCTCGACTCCGGGTTCGCCGACGACCCCGCGTTGCCGGCGTATGCCGAGCGCTGGGCCCCGGTCGCGAAGGCACTCACCGCACTGCGCGACTGACCGGCCCCCGCCCGGCAGGGCAGGATGCGCGCATGACCGATCGCCCGGCCGCGGCCCCCGGCATGCGGCACCGCAGCATGCGGGACCACAACCTGGGCGTGGTGCTGGGCGAGGTGGCCCGGCGGGGCACCATCAGCCGCGCCGGGCTGGCGGTGGCGACCGGGCTCACCAAGTCGACGGTGTCGTCGCTGGTGGGCGAGCTGGTCGAGGCGCGGCTGCTGGTGGCCGAGGGCCGCACGGGTGAGGGCGAGCGCGGCCGGCCGGGCATCGGGCTGGGGCTCGACGGCGGGCACGTCGCCGGGCTGGGGTGCGAGATCGGGGCGCGCCGGTTGGCGGTCCGCGTCGTCGACCTCCGCCGGCGCACCCGGGTGCGGCTCGAGCGGGTCGGGTCCAACCGCCGCTCCCCTGCTGCCGTGTTCGCCGAGCTCGCGGCGCTGGCCGCCGATGCCGAGCGGCGGGCCCACGCGGCGGGACTGACCCTCGTCGGCGCGGGGCTCGCCATCCCGGGCCTGCTCGACCACGGTCCCGTCGACGGCGGTCCTGCCGGCGGGCGACGGGTCGTCGCCGCGCCGAACCTCGGGTGGCGGGACGTCCCGCTCGACCCGCACCTCGCCGGGCTCCCGCCGCGGGCGGGCCTGCCGGTCGCGGTGGACAACGAGGCCAACCTGGCCGCGCTCGGCGAGCTGCGGCTCGGCGCGGGGAGCGGGCACCCGTCGTTCCTCGTGGTGACCGGCGAGGTGGGTATCGGGGCGGGGCTGGTCGTCGGGTCCGGGCTGTACTCCGGCGCCGACGGGTTCGCCGGCGAGCTGGGACACGTCGTGGTCGTGCCCGGCGGCGCACCGTGCGCCTGCGGCGGACGCGGCTGCCTGGAGACGGTCGCGGGGCTGCCCGCCCTGCTGCGCGCGGCCGGCCTCGACCCCGACGGCGGGCTCGCGCCGCTGCTCGCGGCCCTCGACCGGCCCGCGGCGGACCCGGCGGGCGATGCCGCGCGGGCCGCCGTCGACGAGGCCGCCGCCGGTCTGGCCCTCGCCCTCACCGCCGCGGTCCACCTGCTCGCCCCCGGCCTGATCGTGCTCGGCGGGACGCTCGCCGCGCTCGGCGCCGTTCTGGTCCCCCGGCTCGACGCCGCCCTCGCCGCGCAGGTCGGCGCGCTGCGCGGCAGCGCGCCCCCGGTCACCACCTCGGCCCTCGGCACGGACGCCGCGGTCCTCGGCGCCGCCCTCGGCGTGCTCGACGCGGTCCTGGCCGATCCCGTCCGGATCCTGCCGGCCTGACGGCCCCCTTGCCCCACCCCTGCGGCAGGTCTAGCGTCCCTCTTTAGTTCGCGATCTGGACTAAATAAGGGAGTGCCCGATGACCGCACCGTCGCCGTCGCAGGCCGACCGCTTCTCCTTCGGCCTCTGGACCGTCGGCTGGCAGGGCCGGGACCCCTTCGGCGAGGCCACCCGCCCCGCGCTCGACGTCGTCGAGGCCGTGGAGCGGCTGGCCGCGCTCGGCGCGTGGGGCCTGACCTTCCACGACGACGACCTGTTCGGCTTCGGCCCCGACGCCGGCACGCGCGACAAGCAGGTCACGCGGCTGCGGGAGGCGCTCGACGCCACCGGCATGACCGTCCCGATGATCACGACGAACCTGTTCACCCACCCCGTGTTCAAGGACGGCGGGTTCACCAGCAACGACCGGTCGGTGCGCCGGTTCGCGCTGCGCAAGGTGCTGCGCAACGTCGAGCTCGCCGCCGAGCTGGGCGCCCGGACCTTCGTGCTGTGGGGCGGCCGGGAGGGCTCGGAGTACGACTCGGCCAAGGACGTCGCCGCGGCGCTCGACCGCTACCGCGAGGCGATGGACCTGCTGTGCGGCTTCGTCCTGGACCGCGGTCACGACATCCGGTTCGCGCTCGAGCCCAAGCCCAACGAGCCCCGCGGCGACATCCTGCTGCCGACCGTGGGGCACGCGCTGGCCTTCATCGAGAAGCTCGCGCACCCCGAGCTGGTCGGGGTGAACCCCGAGGTCGGCCACGAGCAGATGGCCGGGCTGAACTACGTGCACGGCATCGCCCAGGCGCTGTGGGCGGGCAAGCTCTTCCACCTCGACCTCAACGGCCAGCGCGGGATCAAGTACGACCAGGACCTCGTGTTCGGCCACGGCGACCTGCTCAACGCCTTCGCCCTGGTCGACCTGCTCGAGCACGGCGGCCCCGGCGGCGGCCCGGCCTACGACGGCCCGCGGCACTTCGACTACAAGCCCTCGCGCACCGAGAGCTACACCGGCGTCTGGGACTCGGCCGCCGCCAACATGCGCGCGTACCTGCTGCTCAAGGAGCGGGCCGCGGCCTTCCGCGCCGACCCCGAGGTGCAGGATGCCCTCGCCACCGCGGGGGTCCCCGAGCTGTCGACGCCGACCCTCGCACCGGGCGAGGGCTACGCCGAGCTGCTGGCCGACCGGTCGTCGTTCGAGGACTTCGACGCCGAGGCGGCCGGGCAGCGCGGGTACGGGTTCGTCCGGCTTCACCAGCTCGCCGTCGAGCACCTCATGGGCGCCCGATAGGGGTCAGCCGACCGGCACCGCGCCTCGCGCCCGCCGCAGCGCGTCGGCGGCGCGGGCGGTGACGTCCTCCCACCGGCCCGCGGCGAGCAGCTCCGGGTCGACCATCCAGCTGCCGCTGACGGCCGGGACGCACGGGAGCGCGAGGTAGTCCGCCATGTTCTCCGGCTTCACCCCGCCGGAGGGCAGGAAGGACATGCCGGGGAAGGGCGCGGCCAGCGCGCGGATCCCGGCCACACCGCCGAGCAGGTTCGCCGGGAAGAACTTCACCTCGGTGACCCCGCGCTCGGTGACGACCATGAGGTCCGACGCACCGGACACCCCGGGCAGGGCCGGCACGTCGAGCTCGGCGGCCCGGTCGAGCACGGACACGGACAGCCCGGGGCTCACGACGAACCGGGCCCCGGCGTCGACGACCTCGTCGACGTGTCGCGGCACGACGACCGACCCCGCGCCGACGTGCAGCCCGGGCAGCGCGGTCAGGGCGCGGATCCCGGCGAGGCCCGCCGCGGTCCGCAGGGTGATCTCGACGACGTCGACGCCCCCGGCGAGCAGGGCCTCGCCGAGCGGCAGCGCCTGGCCCGGGTCGTCGAGCACGACGACCGGGAGGACCGGGCAGCGGGCGAGCAGGGACACGTCTTCTCCTGAGCGGGTCACCGGACGACGTCCGTGATCGGGTCGGTCCGCAGGGCCGCGAGCTCGGCGCGGGTGGGCAGCCCCTCCCAGTCCCCCGGGACCAGGCAGACCGCACCCCCCGCGGCGTTGCCGAGCGCGAGGGCGGCCTCGACGGGCCGGTCCGCGACGAGCTCGGCGAGGTAGCCGGCGACGAACGCGTCGCCGGCGCCGACGGCGTCGACCACCTCGACCGGCCGGGTCGGTGCGTGGACGGCGGTGCCGCCGGTGTGCGCGACGGCACCGAGCGGGCCGAGCTTCATCACCGCGGTGGCGGGCCCCAGCTTGGCCAGCCGGGCGGCGAGTTCGGCGCCACTCTCGGCGTCGACCGGTGCCGGGTCCAGACCCAGCACCAGCGCCGCCTCCTCCGGCCCGGCGAACACGAGGTCGCACAAGGGGATCAGGTCCCCCAGGGCCGCGCGGGCCTCGGTGTCGGACCAGAGCGTGCGGCGGTGGTTGACGTCGAGCGAGACGAGCACCCCCGCCTCCCGCGCGATCTCGACGGCGCGGGCGACGGCGGCGCGGGGACCGGGCCCGAGGGCCGGGGTGATGCCGGTGAGGTGCAGCACCCGAGCCGCGGCGATCTCGTCCGCGACCGCGTCGACGTGCGCGGGCGCCAGCCGCGAGGCGGCGCTGCCGGCGCGGTAGTACCGCACCCGGTGCGGCCGCCCGCCCCGCAGCTCCTTGAGCATCATCCCGGTCGGGGCGTCCGGGTCGGTGTCGGCGAGGACCCGCACCCCCTCGGCGCGGATCTCGCGGGCCACGGCGCGGCCCAGGTCGTCGTATCCGACCCGCGAGACCCAGGTGGCGTCGACGCCGAGCCGGACCAGCCCGATGGCGACGTTCGACTCCGCCCCGCCGATGCCGACGGTCAGGGCGGAGCCCGCGACCAACCGGCCCCGCGGGGTCAGCAGGGCCATCGTCTCGCCGAGGGTCACCACGCGCGGGCTCACGACAGCTCCAGCATGACCTTGCTGCTCCCGGGCGCGGCGGCGACCGCGAGGGCGTCGGCGGCGGCGTCGATCGGGAACCGGTGGCTGATCACGGGGGTGACGTCCAGGCCCGCCGCCATGGCGGCGAGCGCGTCGGAGATCTCCTCGACGAACCGGTACGAGCCGATCCAGGTGATCTCGCGGGTGACCAGGTCGCCGAGCGCGGCGGAGATCGCCGCCCCCGGCAGGTTCCCGACCTGCACGAGCGTGCCGCCGCGGGCGGTCGCGCGGAGCACCGGGCCCAGGGCGGCCGGCGCGCCCGAGGCCTCGAAGACGATCTCGACGTCGTCGGGCAGGGACCCCGCGGAGACGTCGACGGTCTCGTCCGCACCCATCGCGCGGGCGACGTCGAGGGACACCTCCGCGATGTCCGAGGCGACCACGGTCGCCGCCCCGGAGTGCTTCGCCGCGGCCACGACCAGCGAGCCGATCGGGCCGGCCCCGTTGACGAGCACGGTACGTCCGCGCAGGTCGCCGGCCCGGAACACGGCGTGCATCGCCACGGCGAGCGGCTCGGCGAGGGCCCCGGACAGGGTGTCGACGCCCGTGGGCAGCGCCCGCAGCTGCGCGGCGCGGACCGCCCGCAGGCCGCTGAAGCCGCCGTCGGTGTGCGGGTCGAAGGCCGCCGACCCGAAGTACCGGACCTGCGGGTACAGGTTGGTGCGGCCGGCGATGCGGTCCGGCAGGTGCCCGTCGCCGACCAGCTCGGCCGGGTGGACGGTGACCGGGGTGCCGACCTCGGGGCCGGTCACCCCCGGCCCCAGCGCGGCGACCCGGCCGGCCACCTCGTGCCCGAGCACCAGCGGGTGCGTCAGCGACGCGGTGCCGGACGCGCCGTTCTTCCAGTACGCCACGTCGGAGCCGCAGATCCCGCCCCACTCCATGGCGACCAGGACCTCGCCGGGCCCGGCGACGGGCTCGGGGCGCTCGTCGACCCGCAGGTCGCCGGCCCCGTGGACGACAACGGATCTCACGCCGCGTCCTCCAGCTTCACCAGGTCACGCCCGCGGGTCTCCGGGGCGAGCAGGGTCGAGACGAGGGTGATCGCCGAGTAGACGACGAGCATCGCGGCGATCGGCCACCAGCTGCCGGTGAGCGCGGTCAGCGAGGCCGCGAGGACCGGGCCGATCGCGGTGGCGAGGATGCCGCCGATCTCCTTCGCCAGCGCGAGCTGGGTGAACCGCGTGCGGGCGCCGAACAGCTCCGCCATCGTGACGCTCTCCATCGAGAACAGCCCGAGCACGCCGATGTTGAGCGCGATGATCATGCCCAGCGTGATGGCCACGGCGCTCCCGCTGGTGATCAGCAGCATCGCCGGGAAGGCGACCAGCATCGTCGCGATCGTCAGGCCGATGTAGACGGGGCGGCGGCCGACCTTGTCGCCGAGCAGGCCGATGAGCGGCACGGTGGCGAAGCCGAGCAGCGAGCCGTAGACGATCGCGTCGGTCGGGATCGAGCGGTCGACGAGCAGCGTGGTGGCGAGGTAGCCGACCAGGAAGGTCTGCACCAGCCCGGAGTTGCCGGCCTGGCCGAACCGCAGGCCGAGCGCGAGGAAGAACGCCTTGCCCTTGCGCTGCTTGAGACCCGCCTCCAGGACGCCCTCGGACGCGGCCTCCTGCTTCGAGAGCGCCACGCCGTCGACGACGTCCGCCCGCTCCTCGAAGACCGGGCTCTCCTTGAGGTTCCGGCGCAGCCACACCGCGAAGATCATCAGGGCGAAGCTCAGCAGGAACGGGATCCGCCAGCCCCACTCGACCAACTGCTCCTCGGAGAGCACCGCGAGCAGGATCGCCCAGATGCCGGACGCCGCGAGCGTGCCGGAGTTGGTGCCCAGCGAGACCAGCGACGAGATCAGGCCGCGGCGCTTCGCGGGGGCGTACTCGGCCAGCATCACCGTGGCGCCCGCGATCTCCGCGCCGGCGCCGAAGCCCTGCAGCAGCCGCAGTGCGACCAGCAGGATCGGGGCGAGGATGCCGATGGTCGCGTAGGTCGGCAGAGCGCCGATCAGCGTGGTCGACACACCCATCAGCAGGATGGTGATGAACAGGACCTTCTTGCGGCCCAGCCGGTCGCCCATCCGTCCGAAGTAGACGGCGCCGGCGAGCCGGGCGACGTACCCGACGCCGTAGGTCGCCATCGCCGCGATCAGGCCGATCGCCGGGCTGACGTCCGGGAAGAAGACCGTGTTGAAGACGATGGCGGCCGCCAGCGAGTAGAGCTGGAAGTCCATGAACTCCATCGCGGTGCCCAACCACCCGGACACGGCGGCCTTGGTGAGGTCGCGCGTCGTGCGGGTGACCACGCCCGGGGGCTCCGTCCTGGCGCTGTCGGTCGTGCTGTCCGTCATCGTGAACTCCGTTGCTCAGTGACCGCTGGGTGAGGTGAGGCTCGCGGGGTCGGCCGGGCTCTGCTCAGAGCTCGACACGCCCCGCGGAGAGGGCGGGAAGGTGGGCGGCGACAGCAGTGACCAGGCCGTCCGTCGCCGCCAGGTCGGGGGCGCCGATCGCGTCGAGCAGTCCCCGGACGGTCGCCTCGGGGTCCCTGCCGCGCCAACAGGCGGCGAGTGCCTCGGCGGCCGGGTCGGTGGTGCCGAAGTGCTGACCCTGCGGGCCGGGCCGGGTGGCGTGCACCCAGCCGGCCAGGGCGAGCTCCAGCACCGGCGCGCGGCGCTCGCGCAGGACCGGGAGCCAGCGCTCCGGCACCTTGAGCGAGCCGTCCGAGCCGACCTGGCGCAGCAGGTGCCGGATCCGCGGGTTGTCGAAGCGCTCGACCAGGTCCGCGGCGTACGCGGCTGCGTCCGGCCCGTCGGCGGGCAGAGTCGGCGCGACCTCCGTGGCCAGGGTCCGGACGAGGGTCTCGCCCCAGCCCGTCGCCATGGCGTCCGCGATGGTCGTGGCCCCGGCCGCGAGGCCGAGGTAGGCCAGCGCGGAGTGGGCGCCGTTGAGCAGCCGCAGCTTGGTGAGCTGGTAGGGCGCGACGTCCGGCACGACGAGGGCGCCGTCGCGCTCCCACGGCGGGCGCGGCCCGGCGAACCGGTCCTCGAGCACCCACTGCCGGTAGGGCTCGCCGACGACCGGCAGCGCGTCGACGACACCGAGCGCCGCGGCGGCGGCCTCGCGGTCCACGTCCGTGGTGGCCGGCACGATCCGGTCGACGATCGTCGACGGGAAGGTGACGGCCGCGGCCATGAGCTCGAGGACCCGGTCGCGGTCCGGCCAGCTCGACGCCGCGACGAAGCCCCGCACCACCGCGGCCAGCGCGGTGCCGTTGGCGGACATGTTGTCGCAGGACACCACGCTGATCGGCGCGGCACCGGCACGCATCCGGGCGGCCAGGCCCGCGGCGAGCCGGCCGACGACCGTCCGCGCCCCGTCCGGCCCCGCGGCGAGGTCCGCCGCGATCGCCGGGTCGGTGGTGTCGAGCGTGCCGTCCGGGCGCCGGTGGTGGCCCTTCTCCGTGATCGTCAGCGTGACCACGGCGACGTCCGGGTCGGTGAGCAGGGCGTCGACGCGCGCGGCGTCGGGGCCGAGGGCGAGCGCCTCGACCACCGAGCCGACGACGAAGGTCCGGCTACCGTCCACACCCCGCTCGGTCACCGAGTACAGGCAGTCCTGGGCCCGCAGCGCCGCCGCGGTGTCCGCGGACCGGGGCGCGACGACCGCGATCCCCCACGGCTCGCCGGCGGCGGCCGCGGCACGCTCGGTGTAGACGGCCTGGTGGGCACGGTGGAAGGCGCCCAGGCCGAGATGCAGGACCCGCGGCCGCAGCGCGCCGGGCTCGACGAGCGGGCGGGCGTCGGCGGGGATCCGGGCGAGGGTGTCGCGGCCCAGGCCGGTGCGCAGCAGCATGCTCACCAGTCGTGCACCGAGCCGTCGAGCCGGCGGGCGACCGGCAGGTAGCGGGCCTCGTACGGGAAACGCTCGGCGGCCTTCTCGTCGTACTCGACGCCGAGGCCGGGCACCTCGGTCGGATGCAGCATGCCGGCGGCGAGGGTGGGCCCGCCGCGGAAGACCTCGAGGGTCTCGTCGGCGTGTCCCATGTACTCCTGGATGCCGAAGTTCGGCACGGCGACGTCGAGGTGCACCGCCGCGGCCATGCTCACCGGCGAGAGGTCGGTGGCGCCGTGCGAGCCGGTGCGGACCCCGTAGAGCGCGGCGAGGTCGAAGATCCGGCGCAGGTGGGTGAGGCCGCCCGCGTGCACGACCGTGGTCCGGACGTAGTCGATCAGCTGCTCGGTGATCAGGGTCTGGACGTCCCAGATCGAGTTCAGCACCTCGCCGGTGGCGATCGGGGTGGTCGTGTGCTGCCTGATGATCCGGAACGCCTCCTGGTTCTCGGCGGGCGTCGGGTCCTCCATCCAGAACAGCCGGCAGGGCTCGACGGCCTTGCCGAACCGGGCCGCCTCGAGCGGCGTGAGCCGGTGGTGGACGTCGTGCAGCAGGTGGAAGCCGAAGCCGAAGCGCTCGCGGACGGCCTCGAGGTAGGTGGGCGCGAAGTTCAGGTACGCCTCGGTGTCCCACGGCTGCTCGTCGGGCAGCGCGGTGGCCGCGGGCTCGTAGAGCTTGCCCTTGCGGACGCCGTAGGTGCCGCCGACCTCCGGCACCGCGGCCTGGGCGCGCACGGCCTTGTAGCCCAGCGACAGGAAACGCTCGACGTCGTCGAGCAGCTCGGCGGTGTCCCGGCCGCTGGCGTGCGAGTAGACCATGACGCCGTCCCGGGAGCGGCCGCCCAGCAGCTGGTAGACGGGCAGGCCGGCGACCTTGCCCTTGATGTCCCACAGCGCGGTGTCGACGGCGGAGATCGCGGTCATGGTCACCGGGCCGCGGCGCCAGTAGGCCCCCTTGTAGAGGTACTGCCACATGTCCTCGATGCGCGCCGGGTCCTTGCCGATGAGCAGCGGGACCAGGTGGTCGCGCAGGTAGCTCGCGACGGCGAGCTCGCGGCCGTTCAGCGTCGCGTCGCCGAGGCCGACGACCCCGTCGGTCGTCGTGATCCGCAGCGTCACGAACGTCCGTCCCGGGGAGGCGACCAACACCTCGGCCCGCTCGATCTCGCTCACCAGGTCCCACTCCTTCGGACGATCCGGTCCGCGCGCACTCTCCGGCAGACTGGTCGCGCAGTGCTTGTATACAAGCATCCGTCGCGAAGCTGTGCAAGACCGGTCCGGAGGAGCGGTCAGTGACGCGCCACACCCGATATCGTGGGTCCGTGACCCGGACGAACAGCCGGCGGACCAGCCGTCGCGCCGTCTACGAGACGTTGCGCCGCAAGGTCCTCACCCTCGAGCTGCCGCCCGGCGCCGCGCTCTCGGAGAACGAGCTGGCGGCCTCGCTCGGGGTGAGCCGCACCCCGGTGCGGGAGAGCCTGATCCTGCTGGTGGAGGAGGGCCTGGTCCAGGTCTTCCCGCAGGTCGGGTCGTTCGTCTCGCGGGTGGACCCGGACCGGGTCGCCGACGCCCAGTTCCTGCGGGAGGCCGTGGAGCTCGCGTCCCTGGAGGACCTGCCCGCCGATCTCGACCCGGAGCTCGTCGCCGAGCTGCGCCGCAACCTCGACGAACAGCACCGGCCCGGGCTCACGGTCGAGGACTTCTTCGCCCTCGACGAGGAGTTCCACCACGGCCTGCTGCGCCTCGCCGGGCACGGCCGCGCGTGGGCGACGGTGGTGTCGGCCAAGGGCCACCTGGACCGGGCGCGCCGGCTCGGCCTGCAGGAGACGCCGCCGGAGGGCTTCGCCGACCAGCACGTCGAGATCCTCGGGGCGGTGCTGTCCGGGGACGTCGCCGGGGCGCGCGCTGCCATGCGCACGCACCTGCGAGCGGTGTTCGACGACGTCGAGGCCATCCGGGAGCGCTCCCCCGAGCTGTTCGCCTCGGCGTCGGGCGCGGTCCCGGTGCGCCGCAACGTGGTCGTCTGGGAGTGACGGCCCGGCCTGACACTCGGCCACGCCACGCTCCGCCAGGGCGGCCCGCCGGGGCAGCTCGGGCGTCGTGGCTCAGGCCGTCGTGTCGCCGCTGGTCGGGTCCAGCCCGCTCGTGATGGCCGTGGTGATGGTGGTCGCCTCGGGCCTGGCGGTGCTGGCGCTCGCCACGCCGGCCCGAGGCGACGACGGTCAGCCCAGCGACCTCGCGAACCCGAGCACGTCCCGGACCGCCTCGGCGTAGACGTCGGGCATCTCCGCCCGGAACATCAGCTCGCCCACGTGGCAGAGCCCGAGGTTGACCTTGCCGATCGACGGGACGCCGGCGGCGAGCAGCGCGCGGTGGTAGGCGACGCCCTCGTCCCGCAGCGGGTCCAGCTCGTTGCACGAGATCACGTGCGGCGGCAGGCCGCGGAGATCCTCGGCCGTGGCGTGGTACGGCCAGCAGGTCGCCTCCACCGCATTGCCGGCCCCCGGGTCGTACACCTCGGCGAGCAGCGGGAACAGGCTGCGGTTGAGCCAGTAGCGGTCGTTCTCGACCAGCGACGGCAGGGACGCCTCTGTCCAGTCGCCGAGGATGTACGGGCACTGCGCGTAGACGCCCGCGATCGCCTCCGCCCAGCCCTCCCGCTTCGCCTTGATCGGCAGGGCCAGCGCGAGGTTGCCGCCGCCGGAGTCGCCGGTGACCACGACGTGCGTGCCGCCGAGCTCGCCGAGGTGGTCGGCCACCCAGCGCAGCCCGGTCGCGCAGTCCTCCAGGCCGGCCGGGAACGGGTGCGGTCCGAGCGCGCCGCCGCCGTTGCGGTACTCCACCCCGACGACGACGGCCCCGGCCGCCGCGAGCTCGTCCCGCCAGCGCGTGTAGAGCGCGCCCTTCGCGGCCAGCATGACCATGCCGCCGCCGTGCACCTGGTAGATCACCGGGAGCGGGCCCTCGCTCCCCTCCGGCCGGTGCACGTGCAGGCCGATCTCGTGGCCGCCCTCGCCGGTGATCGTGCGCAGCTCCGAGGTCACGCCGTGGATCGGCGGCAGGTCCTCGGCGAGCGTGGCGAAGAGCCCCTCGAACCCCTCCTCGACGGCGTCGACGAACTGCAGCAGCGTCTCCCGGCCCACGTCGGGCGTCAGCGGGGCGCCGTCGGCGTGGTCGAGGAGCCCGAGCCGGCCCATCACCGCGACCATCCGCGGATCGGCGCGGGGGTCCGTGCCGATCGTCAGGCCGGGGTCCCCCAGCCGGCCGGGCGGGGTGTGCGGGGTCGACACGTCCGTCGCCATGGGCGCTCTCCTCGTCGAGATCGTCGGTCGCGGTACGAGACACGCTCCCTGTCGCAGCGATGCGACAGAGCTGCCAGGTGTCGCATAGTATGGTGCGCGTCACATCCGGGCGTCAACGGAGGGACCGTGGCCGGAACACCGACGCCGCTGCAGCGGCGCCTCGCCGGGTCCGCCGTCCGTCCCGGCGCGCTCGACGCGTTCCTGCTGGCCCGGCGCCGGTTCCAGGCGGGCGAGCGGATCGACATGCAGGCGCTCGCCGGGGAGCTGGGCGTCAACCGGGCCACGCTCTACCGCTGGGTCGGCTCCCGGGAGCTGCTGCTGTGCGAGGTCGTCTGGTCCCTCACGGAACGCACCCTCCGCCGGGACCCGCCGGCCACCGACGGCACGGGGTCGCGCCTCGCCGCGGTCCTGAGCCGGTTCGTCACCGACACACTCGCCCACCGCGGCATGCGCCGGTTCCTCGAGGAGGAGGGTGAGTGCGCCCTGCGGCTGCTCACGCTGTCGTCGGGCGGTTTCCAGCCCCGTCTGGTCGGCCTGGTCCGCGAGCTGGCCGCGGCGGAGACGGCGGCGGGCCGGCTGGCCAGCCCGATCCCGCTCGACGACCTGGCCTACACCCTGGTGCGCGTGATCGAGTCCTACGTCTACCTGCGCACGATCACCGGGGAGGAGCCGGACGGCACCCGCGCCGCCCGCGTGCTGCAGGCGCTGCTCCCCCGCCCGGCTGATCCGGGTCGCTCGGCCGGACGGACGTAACGGCGGGCGTGATCGGGACGAACGCGATCACGCCGGTCGTCCGGCGTGAGAGGGAGGAGCGGCGTGGCCTATCCCGACGACTATCCCCCGATCGCCGAGCACGGGTTGATCGGGGACCTGCAGACCGCGGCACTGGTGACCACGGACGGCAGCGTCGACTGGTACTGCTGCCCGCGGTTCGACTCGCCGAGCGTGTTCGGCGCGCTGCTGGACCGCCGGCGCGGCGGGTTCTTCCGGATCGCGCCCGACACGGACGGGGAGATCACGCGCCGGCAGTGGTACTTCCACGACACCGCCGTGTTGATGACCCGGTTCATGACGGCCGACGGCGTGGGCGCGCTCTACGACTTCATGCCCGTCCGGGACGGCGCCGCCACCGACCGGCACGAGATCGTCCGGGTGCTGCGCGTGGTCCGCGGGACGATGCGGTTCACCGTGGAGTGCCGGCCGCGCTTCGACTACGGCCGGGCCGGTCACACGACCGAGACCACGGCCGAGGGCGTCGTCTTCCACGGCCCCGACATGGACCTCTGCCTGCACACGGTCGTCGACGGCGGCGGCGCCCTCGACTGGGAGCGCGACGGGCCGGACGTCCGGGCGTCGATCACCCTCTCCGCGGGCCAGTCGGTCGGCACCGTGCTGGAGTCCGGCTCCGGCCTGCAGCCCCGCCGCATCCCGATCGGCGAGGCCGACGAGCGGTTCGACGCCACCGTGGAGTTCTGGCGCACCTGGCTGGAGCGCTCGACCTACGTCGGCCGCTGGCGCGAGACGGTCCACCGCTCGGCCATGTCGCTCAAGCTCATGACCTACGCCCCGACCGGCGCACTCGTCGCCGCCCCCACGGCCGGGCTGCCCGAGCAGGTCGGCGGGGAGCGGAACTGGGACTACCGCTACACCTGGATCCGCGACGCGTCGTTCTCGGTGCACGCCCTGCTCAGCCTCGGCTACACCGACGAGGCCGCGGCCTTCGGGCGCTGGCTGGCGGACCGCGTCGGCGAGCACGACGGCCCCGACGGCAGGCCGCTGCGGATCATGTACCGGGTCGACGGCACCGCCGACCTCACCGAGGAGACCCTCGGCCACCTGGAGGGCTACCGGGGGTCGCGGCCCGTCCGGATCGGCAACGGCGCCGCCGACCAGCTGCAGCTCGACATCGTCGGCGAGGCCCTGGACTCGCTGTACCTGGCCGACCGGCACGCCGTGCGGCTCGACCACCGCGGCTGGCAGGCCGTGCGGGACATGGTGTCGTGGCTCTGCGAGAACTGGGACCGGGTCGACGAGGGCATCTGGGAGACCCGCGGCGGGGCGAAGGACTTCGTCTACGGCCGCCTGATGTCGTGGGTCGCCTTCGACCGGGCGACGCGGATGGCGCGCGAGCGCGCGCTGCCCGGCGACATGCCCGGGTGGACGACGCGGCGGGACGCGATCTACGACCAGGTGATGACCACGGGGTTCGACGCCGGCCGGCGGGCGTTCGTGCAGTACCTCGGCGGCGACGTCCTCGACGCGTCGGTGCTGATGATGCCGCGGGCCGGGTTCGTGGTCCCGAGCGACCCGCTGTGGCACTCCACGCTGGAGGCGATCGACCGGACCCTGGTGTCCGACGGGCTGGTGTTCCGCTACGACCCGTCCGCCTCCCCCGACGGCCTGACCGGCACCGAGGGCACGTTCTCGCTCTGCAGCTTCTGGTACGTCGACGCGCTGGCCCGCTCCGGCCGGCTCGGCGACGCCCGCACCGCCTTCGAGAAGATGCTGACCTACGCCAACCACCTCGGCCTCTACTCGGAGGAGATCGGGGCGACCGGCGAGCAGCTCGGCAACTTCCCGCAGGCCTTCAGCCACCTCGCGCTGATCAGCGCGGCGGTGGACCTCGACCACCAGCTCGACCACGGGCCTGGTCGGGTCGCGCACGCCTCCGGCCCGCACCGGCTCACCTGACGCACGGGAGGACGACGGGATGCAGATCGCGATGATCGGGCTCGGCCGGATGGGCGCCAACATGGTGCGCAGGCTGCTGCGCGCCGGGCACGAGTGCCACGTGTACGACGTCTCCCCCGACGCCGTCGCCGCCCTGGTGGCCGAGGGGGCGCGGGGCGCCGGCTCGCTCGAGGAGCTGGTCGGCGGCCTGGACGCGCCGCGGTCGGTGTGGCTGATGCTGCCCGCCGCGATCACCGGCGACACCGTGACCGCGCTGCTCGGCACGCTCGACGCCGGCGACGCGATCGTCGACGGCGGCAACTCCTCCTACAGGGACGACATCGACCGCGCCGAGCTGGCCGCGGCGAGCGGGATCGACTACGTCGACTGCGGCACCAGCGGCGGGGTGTGGGGGCTCGACCGGGGCTACTGCCTGATGATCGGCGGCCCGGACCGGGCGGTCTCCCGGCTGCGGCCGGTGTTCTCCTCGCTCGCCCCGGGCGTCGCGACCGCCCCGCGCACCCCGGGCCGCAGCGGCGACCCGAGCCCGGCCGAGCAGGGCTGGCTGCACTGCGGCCCGTCCGGCGCCGGGCACTTCGTCAAGATGGTGCACAACGGCATCGAGTACGCCCTGATGGCCGCCTACGCCGAGGGCCTCAACGTCATCCGCAACGCGGGCGCAGGCGTCCGGCCGCCGGAGGCCGACGCCGAGACCGCCCCGCTGCGCGACCCGAAGTACTACCCCTACGACGGCATCGACCTCTCCGAGGTCGCCGAGGTGTGGCGGCGCGGCAGCGTGATCGGGTCGTGGCTGCTCGACCTCACCGCCGAGGCGCTGCAGCAGGACCCGGGCCTGGAGCAGTTCGCGGGCCGGGTGTCGGACTCCGGCGAGGGACGCTGGACGTCGATCGCCGCGATCGAGGAGGGCGTGTCCGCGCCGCTGCTCACCGCCGCGCTCTACAGCCGCTTCGCCTCCCGCGGCAGCGAGCTGTTCGCCGACAAGGTCGAGTCCGCCCAACGGCTGGAGTTCGGCGGGCACGTCGAGAAGACGGGTGGCCCGGCGTGACCGCTCGGCAGGGGGACGTCCTGGTCCTCTTCGGCATCACCGGCGACCTCGCCAAGAAGATGATCATCCCGGCGCTGTACCGGCTGGTCGGACGCGGCGAGCTGACCGTGCCGGTCATCGGCGTCGCGCTGACCGACTGGGACGACGACCGGCTCCGCGCGCACATGGCCGACTGCGTCCGGGCCGCGGTGGACGAGGTCGACGAGTCCGCGCTGCAGCGGCTGCAGGCCTCGACGCACCTGGTGGCGGGGAACTACACCGACCCGGCCGTGTTCAGCCGCCTCGCCGACGCGATCACCGCGGAGGCCGGGCCGACGGCCTTCGCGGTGCACTACCTCGCCGTGCCGCCCTCGCTGTTCGGCACGGTGGCGGACGGGCTGGCCGGGGTCGGCCTGCACACCCGGTCGCGGCTCGTCGTCGAGAAGCCGTTCGGGCGCGACCTCGCCTCGGCGCGGCAGCTGCAGGCCCTGCTCGCGAAGCACTACCCGGAGGACCGGATCTTCCGGGTGGACCACTTCCTCGGCAAGGAGCCGGTGGAGGACCTGCTGGTGCTGCGGTTCGCGAACACGCTGCTGGAACCGCTGTGGAGCCGGCAGTGGATCGACCGGTTCGAGATCACCATGGCCGAGGACTTCGACGTCGCCGACCGCGGCTCGTTCTACGACGCCGTGGGCACGGTGCGCGACGTCGTTCAGAACCACCTGCTGCAGGTCATGGCCTACCTGCTCATGGACGCCCCGCTCTCCGACGCCGCGGACGACCAGCGCGACGCCAAGTTCCGGCTGCTGCGCGCCGTGCGCCGGCTCGACGCCGGCGCCGTGGTCCGCGGGCGGTACGACGGTTACCTCGACACCCCGGGCGTCGCGCCGGACTCGACCACCGAGACGTTCGTCGCCGCCACCTTCCACGTCGACGACTGGCGGTGGGCCGGGGTGCCGGTGTACCTGCGGGCCGGCAAGGCGCTGCCGGACACGCTGCTCGACATCGTCGCCGTGCTGCGGCCGCCGCCGCGCGCACTCTTCTCCGGCGGCGCCGGCACGATGCAGCCGGACCGGATCCGGCTGCGCCTGCAGCCCCGGGCCGGCGTCACGATCACGCTGCTCGCCAAGCAGCCGGGCCGCGGGGACGTGCCGGCCGAGATCCCGCTCGCCGTCGACTTCCGGGAGGTGCTCGGGCCCGTCCACGCCCCCTACGAGCGGATCTTCGCCGACGCGCTGGCCGGCGACCCGGCGCACTTCGCCCGGATGGACACCATCGAGCAGGCCTGGCGGATCGTCGAGCCGATCCTCGACCCCGCGACACCGCCGGCGCCGTACCCCCGGGGCTCGTGGGGGCCCGAGGCGGCCGAGCGGCTGCCCGGCCCCGAGGGCTGGGTGCCGCTCCCGCCCGCGGCACCCTCGACCCCGCCCACGACACCGGCCCCGCAGGCCGCACCGGAGGGGGCCCTCGCCCGGTGAGGCGGCCCGCCGGACCGGCCCTGCGCCGGTCGATCCGGGTGTCGGTGCCCGCGCTCGTCGGCTTCTACGGCGGCCTGTACGGGCTGGGCGACTCGGTCGTCGCGATCTACGCGCTGTTCACGGTGATCGCGCTCGGCGCGCTGTCCGAGGTCACCGGCTCGCCCGACCGGCGGCTGCGGACGTTCCTGGGCGCTGCCGCGGCCGGGGTGGTGCTCGTCAGCCTCGGCACCCTGCTGGCCGTCTCGACCTGGGCCGCGGCGGCGGGGATGCTCGTCGTCGGGTTCGTGGTCGCCTACGCCGGGACGGGCGGGCCGCGGGTGGTCGGCGTGGCCAACGGGCTGCTGCTGCTCTACGTGCTCCCGTGCTTCCCACCGTTCCAGCCGGACACGCTCGACCAACGGCTGCTCGGGCTGGTGCTGGGAGCCGCGCTGCTGATCGTCTGCGACCGCTGGCTGCTGCCCCGGTCCGTGCCCACGCCGGTACCGGACCGGATGGCGGTCCTCGCCGACGAGGTCGCGGGGTTCGCCGGCGCGCTGGCGAACTCGCTCCGGGTCCCGGCGCGGACGGCACCGGAGCTCGCCCGGCAGCGCGAGGTGCTGGATTCGGCGGAGGACCTGCGGATCACCAAGCTCGCCCGGGAGGAACGGCCCCTCGGGCCCGGGCGCCGCGACCGCAGCCTGCTCGCGACCGCCGCCGCGATCCGGGCGGCGGCGGACCGGTCGGTCGCCCTGGCGGACCTGCTGTCCGCGCCCGGCGAGCCGCCGCACCCGCGGACCGCGGACCTCGTCGCGGAGTCCGGGCACGTCCTCCACGGGGTCGCCCGCACCCTGCAGGCCGGTCGGCAGGCGCTGCCGGTCGACGTCATCGGACTCGACGCCGTGCTCGCCGCCCACGGCGCCGCCCGCACCCCCGGACCGGCGACGACGCTGCGGGCCGGGCTCGCCGCCGTCGCCCTCGCCGAGGACTCCCGGCTCGCCGCGCTGGCCGTGTCCGGTTGGTCCGGCGCGCCCCGGCCGGCGCCCGCGGACACACCGCCGATGCTGTGGTTCCTGCACGCCGGGCGGGCGGAGCTGTGGGGGCGGCGGCTGCGGGCGCACCTCACCCCGCGCTCGGTCTACCTGCAGAACGCCGTCCGCCTCGCGCTCGGTCTGGCCGTCGCGCGGGTCGTGGCCGGGGTGTTCGACCTGCAGCACGGCTTCTGGGTCCTGCTGGCGACGCTCAGCCTGATGCGCACGTCGGCGTCGGCGGACCGGCCGGTGCTGGTCCGGGCCTTCGCCGGCACGATCGTCGGCGCGGTGCTCGCCGCCGGGGTACTGGTCCTCGTCGGCGACCATCGCGCGGTCTACGTCTGGCTGCTCCCGGTCGTCATGGTCGCGACGTTCGCCGCCGGCCCGCTGCTGGGCCTCGCCGCCGGGCAGGCGGGGTTCACGGTGCTGGTCGCCGCACTGTTCGCGCAGCTCGCGCCGCCGACCTGGCAGCTGGCCGAGGTCCGGCTCGTCGACGTGCTGGTGGGCGGGGTGATCGGCGCGGTGATCGGCGCGGCGGTGTGGCCGCGGGGCGGCGGCGGGGAGGTCCGGCGGGTGGCCGCCGACGCCCTGCGGGCGGTGGCCGACGACGCCGAGGCCGTCGCCGCGGTGCTGAGCCGGTCCCCCGTCGCGGACGCCGACGAGCCCGACCGCCTGCACACCACCGCGGTCCTGCTCGAGCACGCCTACGTCCAGTACCGGACCGAGCCGATGCCGCACGGCGCCGCGGGCCCGGACTGGCTGGCCGTCGTGCTCGTGGTGCACCGGCTCGACTCCTACGCCGGCGCCCTCCGCGAGCGCCATCCCGCGCTGCTGACCGTCCGCTCCGGCCCGGCCGATCCCGACGCGGACGCGCTGCGCGAGGCGGCCGCCGACGTCGCACGGGCCTACCGGCGCACCGCCGACGCCGTCGCCGAGGACCGGGTGCCGGAGGGTCTCGCCGAGGAGTGCCGGGGCCGGTTCCCGCCGGTCCCGGCCGAGGGCGACTCCCGGCTGCTCGACGGCTGGGGGTGGCTGCACGCGCTGTGCGACAACCTCGCCCGCGTCCGGCGTGCCCTGGCCGGCGACGCCGGACCGCCCGTCACCAGCGATCCTCCCGGGTCCACGCGGGACGCCAGCCGATCCAGCGCGGCATCGCGACGACGGCCACCAGACTGATCACCGCGGTCAGGGCCAGGTAGCCCGCGGCCCACCAGGGGCCGCCCGACCCCGCGGCGAGCAGGCCGGTGAGGAAGACCGGGGTGAGACCGGACGCGTAGATCCCGGAGCCCTGGAAGACCAGCGACATCCCGGTGTAGCGGACGTCGGTGTCGAACAGCTCGGCGAAGAGCGTGGACTCCGCGCCGGTCATGAACGCGTAGAACACTCCGAGCTGCACCAGGATCACCACGACGACCAGCCAGGTGATCCCGGTCTGCAGGGCCAGGAAGGACGGCACGACCGTGATCCCGAACCCGGCCACGCCCGCCCCGAACACCGGGCGCCGGCCGAACCGGTCCGCCAGCACCCCGGCGAGCGGGGTCAGCAGGGCCATCAGCACCGCTCCGGCCGTCACGGCGAGCAGCACGACGATCTTGTCGACCTTCACCGTGGCCGTCGCGTAGGTGACCACGAAGACGCCCCAGGTGTTGAACGCCGCGCCCTCGGCCCAGCGGGCGAGCAGGCCGGCGACCAGGCCGCGGCGGTGCCCGCGGGTGCGGAACACCTCGACGACCGGCACCTTCGCCGTCGCGCCGGACTCGCGCAGCCGGCGGAACTCCGGGGTCTCCAGCACGGCCAGCCGCACGAGGAGCCCGACCGCCACCAGCACCACGCTGATCAGGAACGCGATCCGCCAGCCGATGCGCAGGAACGTCTCGTCGTCGAGCACCTCGCCGAGCAGCGCGAACACCCCGGTGCCCAGCGCGAGCCCCAGCCCGAGGCCGATCTGCGGGACGCTGCCGAACCGCGCCCGCTTCCCCGGCGGCGCGTTCTCCACCGCGAGCAGCACGGCACCGCCCCACTCCCCGCCGACGGCGAGACCCTGCAGCACCCGCAGGACGACGAGCAGCACCGGCGCCGCGATCCCGATCGTCGCGTACGAGGGCAGCAGCCCGATCAGCGCGGTGGCCGCGCCCATCAGCACCATCGTCGCGACGAGCGTCCGCTTGCGGCCCAGCCGGTCCCCGATGTGCCCGAACAGCACCCCGCCGACCGGCCTCGCGACGAACCCGACGGCGAAGGTGCCGAAGGCCAGCAGCGTGCCGGCCACCTCGTTCCCGACCGGGAAGAAGAGCTGCGGGAAGACCAGCCCGGCGGCGGTGGCGTAGAGGAAGAAGTCGTACCACTCGACGGTGGTGCCGACGAGGCTCGCGAGGAGGACGGTGCGCGGCCGGGTGGTCGACGCCGGGCGGGTGTCGACCGTCGCGCTCACCGGCGACCCTCCAGCGAGGCGAAGGGCACGGTCCGGGCCGCGTCGGTCGTCACGCCGCCACCCGCGGGCGGCTCCCAGAGGCCGCGGCGCCGGAGGATCGGCATCACGCCCTCCCCCATCCACCACGCCTCCTCGAGGTGCGGGTAGCCGGAGAGCACGAACTCGTCGATGCCGGCCTCGTGGTACTCGCTCATCCGGTCGGCGACCTCGGTGTGGCTGCCGACCAGCGCGGTGCCCGCGCCGCCGCGGACCAGGCCGACGCCCGCCCACAGGTTCGGCGCGATCTCCAGGCTCTTCGCGGTGCCGCCGTGGACGCCGTTGTGCAGGGCGCGCATCCGCCGCTGCCCCTCGGACTCGCTGGCTGCGAGCCCGGCCTGCACCTTCTCGATCGTCGCCGGGTCCAGCGCGGTGAGCAGCGACTCCGCCTGCGTCCAGGCCTGGTCGGCGGTGTCCCGCGTGATCACGTGCAGCCGGATGCCGAAGCGCACGGTGCGGCCCCGGTCGGCGGCCAGCTTGCGGATCCACTCGATCTTCTCGGCGACCTGCGCCGGCGGCTCGCCCCACGTCAGGTAGACGTCGGCGTGCTCGGCGGCCACCTCGCCCGCGACCGGCGAGGACCCGCCGAAGTAGACGGGTGGTACCGGCTCGGGCAGCCGGTCGAGGAACGCGCCCTCGACGTGCACGTGCCCGCCGTCGAGGTCCACGGTCTCGCCGCGCCACAACGCGCGCACGACCTGCAGGAACTCGCGGGTCCGGGCGTAGCGGCCGTCCTTGTCGAGGAAGTCGCCGTAGGCGCGCTGCTCCTTCGACTCGCCGCCGGTCACGACGTTGAGCAGCAGCCGGCCGCCGGAGTGGCGCTGGTAGGTCGCGGCCTGCTGGGCGGCCAGCGTCGGCGAGATCGAGCCGGGCCGGAAGGCGACCAGGAACTTCAGCCGCTCGGTGTGTGCGACCAGCATCGCGGTCGTCAGCCAGGCGTCCTCGCACCAGGCGCCGGTCGGGGTGAGCGCGCCGGTGAAGCCGACCTGCTCGGCCGCGCGGGCGACCTGGGTCAGGTACGGGAGCGACGCCGGCCGGATCGACCCGGCGGAGCCGGTGCCGACGCCGTGGCCGCCGCCGACGAGCTGGCGGCCGTCGCCGTTGGTGGGCAGGAACCAGTGCAGGGTGAGCGGGGGCATGCGGGGTCCTTCGAGGGAGGCGGAGCGGTGCGGACGTCGGGGCGAGGTCAGGCCGGACAGACCGCGGACCGGATCCGGCCGAGGTCGACCCACCGACGTCGGGTCAGCTCGCTCCCTCCCATGCCCCGACACCAGCACGACCGCGTCGCCGGGGCAAGCCGGCGGCGGCGTGGTGTGACCGACTCCCGTACCGCTCTCCTCCACGGGTGATCACGGTTTCGCATCGAAACGACAACCCGTGATTAGGAGATCCGTCCTCTGCCGACAGTGCGTGTGGGGGCGCGACACTGTGGAGGAAACGGAACACAATGATCATTCTCGGTCTGATCCTGCTGGTGCTGGGATTCCTGCTGAAGATCTCCCTGCTGTGGATCCTCGGGATCATCCTGCTGGTCGTCGGCGCGGTCCTGGCGATCCTCGGTACCGCCGGCCGGGCGGTCGGTGGGCGTAAGCACTATTTCTAGGAGCCCTGCTCCTTCTCGGGCCCGGGCTTCCGGGGTCACCTCGCGGCCGTGCCGACGCCCCGTGCGCCGGCACGGCCGCGGTGTGTCACCACCCGCTCCTCCGGCGCCGGTCTCCTCTGGACCTCCGCACACCGTGAGTGGCAATAGTCGCTATCACGACTATCGCCACTCACAGGGGTAGGAGCGACGCTTCAGGTGGTCCGCCACCACCTCGGCGCCGAGGCAGGATGAGGGGAGCAGGAGAAGGGAGTCGGCGGTGAACCTCGCGGTCGGTGCGATCGCCTTCGTGTGGCTGGGCATGGTGCTCGCGCTGTCGTTCCTGGAGGCGCCCCTGAAGTTCCGCGCCCCCGGCATCACGGTGCCGCTGGGCCTCGGCATCGGGCGGCTCGTGTTCCGGGCACTGAACATCGTCGAGGTCGTGCTGCTCCTGGGGATCGGGGTCGCTCTGCTCGCCGGGCCGCGGTCCGCGCCGATCCTCTGGACGACGGCCGCGGTCGCCCTCCTGCTCGTCGTCCAGCTCGCCGCGATCCGGCCCGCGCTCACCGCCCGCACCCGCCGCGTCCTCGCCGGCGACCCGCACACCGGCTCGCGGGCCCACCTCGCCTACATCGCCCTGGAGGTCGTCAAGGTCGGCGGGCTCGTCGTGCTCGGCCTCGCCGCGTTCGCCGTCATCTAGGCCGCACGTCGAGCTGCAACTGCTCGAACCGGCCGTCGACGTAGCAGAAGTCGCCGTCGTCGAGATGCCACACCGCCCGCGCCCGGGTGGGGAGCAGGTGCCCGGCGACGCACTCCCAGCCGTCGACCGGCGTGGTCCAGCGGGCCCGGACCGGTCCGGAGGGCAGGGCGAGGTACCGGTCCGTGGTGGAGACGTCCACGAGCCGGCCCAGCTGGTCGACCGTCAGCCGGACGGTGACGGTCAGGCCCGAGTCGACGACCGTGACGTCGAACGACGAGTCGTCGACCGGGCTCCAGGTCGCGGCGGGGGTGAGGAGCATGGCCGGGGCGAGGAGGCAGGCGTCGTCGACCCAGGTGGCGAGCTCGCCGAGGTCGAACTCCGGCCCCCGCCCGTCGGCGACGGGGACCAGGCCGAGCAGCGTGCCCCGCATCCGCCCGTGCCCGCCGACATAGGTGTCCATGCCGAGCATCGGGACGACGCCGGCGACCCGCAGCCGCATGACGAACACTCGGGCGACGGGGTCGGCGAGGTTGTACTGCCAGGCGACGCACGGCAACCGACCCCCGGTGCGCCGCACACGGAACCGGGCGCGGAGCCGGACACGGAAGGACCGCGGGCGCGGCCGGCCCGGCACGCCCATCGCCCGCAGGTACCGCTGCGCCGGCTCGGGCAGGCCCGCCAGGTCCGCCGCGGTCACCGCCGGGCGCTCGGCCGGGTCCCAGGGCAGCGCCAGGGCACGGACGGCCCGGTCGAGTCGCCGCAGCGCCACCTCACCCCTCCCAGTCCGGCCCCCGCCGCAGCAGCGCGTGGGCCGCGATCCCGACGCCCGCGAGGAGCACGAGGATCAGGGCGAACGCGGGGACGTCGCCGACGGTCCGCACCAGGACCGCCCCCACGATCGCCCCGACGAGCAGGCTGAGCACCGCCGACGCCCGCCGCAGGACCGCCTCCCGGGTCGAATGCGTGCGGTCCGCGACGAGCCCCGTCATCGACATCCCGACGACGCTGGTGGTGAGGTCCGGGACGGCGATCCGCCGGCCCACCGCGTTCTGCAGGCCCATCGCCACGGCCGCGATCACGGCCGTCGCCAGGGTCGAGGCGGAGTCGACCACCGGCGGGTGCACGACCACCAGGACCAGGCAGACCGCCAGCAGCACCCACTCGATCAGGACCGCGGCCCGCAGCAGCGCACCCCGCCCGTCGACCCTGTCGATGAGGAACCCCGCCGCCGTCGCGCCGGCCAGGAACCCCACCAGCGCGGCCAGCGAGGTGCGGAGGGAGAACCCCGGCGTACCCGCGATGGCGAAACCGGTGATCACGACGTTACCGGTCATGTTGGCCACGAAGACCCGGCCGAGGGTGAGCAGGCTGATCGCGTCGATGACCCCGGTGACCGTGGTGAGGACGAGCAGCAGCACGGGGAGGGACCCGTGGCGCTCCCCGGCGAGGAGCAACCGCGGGCCGGCCGTCATACGGACGAGTGAAGCAGCCCCGCGCCGCACGCGGAAGGGTCAGGCCCGCGGACCCCGGCGCACCAGGGAACCGATCAGCGGCACCAGCACCAGCACCCGGCCGAGCGGGCCGCCCGCCGGACGCGGCCCACGCCGAGGGCCGCTCAGGTCCTTCAGTATCCGCGCCACCCGCGCCACCGCCTCCCGACGTCTCGGCATCGAGCGTCGGGGCGCCGCCGGTAGCCCGCAAGTCGATCTTGTCGGTTCTCGCTGCCCCACGCGCCTATCTGTCCCGCGCACTTACTCCGCAAGGGCGCCGCCGCTACAACGGTGATCTCCTTCCGCACGTCGGCTCGGCGGCGCAACGACCGCTGCCTCTGGGGGTGACCGCGATGTCAGCACCGACCACGGGGACCGGCCCCGCGGAGGCGGCCGAGGAGGCCCCCGTCCACATCCTCTGGATCAACGCCGGGCTGAGCTGCGACGGCGACTCGGTCGCCCTCACCGCCGCCACCCAGCCCACCATCGAGGAGATCGCCCTCGGTGCGCTTCCCGGCCTGCCGAAGGTCGCCGTGCACTGGCCGCTGATCGACTTCGACAACGGGCCGGTCGGCGGCACGAACGACTTCATCGAGTGGTTCTTCAAGGCCGAGCGCGGCGAGCTCGAGCCGTTCGTGCTCGTCGTCGAGGGGTCGATCCCCAACGAGGCGATCAAGCCCGAGGGCTACTGGTGCGGTTTCGGCAACAACCCCCTCACCGGCCAGCCGATGACGACGAGCGAGTGGCTGGACCGGCTGGCACCGAAGGCCCTCGCGGTCCTCGCCGCGGGCACCTGCGCCACCTACGGCGGCATCCACGCGATGGCCGGCAACCCCACCGGCGCGATGGGTGTGCCCGACTACCTCGGCTGGGACTGGAAGTCGAAGGCCGGCATCCCGATCGTCTGCGTCCCCGGCTGCCCGACTCACCCGGACAACCTCTCCGAGACCATCCTCTACCTGCTCTACCAGGCCACCGGCGCCGCACCGATGATCCCCCTCGACGACGCCCTGCGCCCCACCTGGCTGTTCGGCAGGACCGTGCACGAGGGCTGCGACCGGGGCGGCTACTACGAGCAGGGCGAGTTCGCGACCGAGTACGGCCAGCCGACGTGCCTGGTCAAGCTCGGCTGCTGGGGCCCGGTCGTGAAGTGCAACGTCCCGAAGCGGGGCTGGATCAACGGCGTCGGCGGTTGCCCGAACGTCGGCGGGATCTGCATCGGCTGCACCATGCCGGGCTTCCCGGACAAGTTCATGCCGTTCATGGACGCCCCGCCCGGGAGCCTCGTCTCCGGCACGGCCAGCAAGGCCTACGGCGGCGTGATCCGCAAGCTGCGCGCAATCACCGAGAGGAAGCTCGACGCCGAGCCGAAGTGGCGGCACCGCGGCGAGGAGCTCACCACCGGCTACCGGAAGGCCTGGTGACCGACGTGACCGCCACCGAACCCCGCATCGCGCCGGAGGGGACCACCGGACTGACCGAGATGGCGTGGGACCCGATCACCCGCATCGTCGGCAGCCTCGGGATCTACACGAAGATCGACTTCTCGCAGAAGCGCGTGGCGGAGTGCCACTCGACGTCGTCGATCTTCCGCGGCTACTCGATCTTCATGAAGGGCAAGGACCCGCGCGACGCCCACTTCATCACCAGCCGGATCTGCGGCATCTGCGGCGACAACCACGCCACCTGCTCGGTCTACAACCAGAACATGGCCTACGGGGTGCGCCCGCCGCACCTCGGCGAGTGGATCATCAACCTCGGCGAGGCCGCCGAGTACATGTTCGACCACAACATCTTCCAGGAGAACCTGGTCGGGGTGGACTACTGCGAGAAGATGGTCTCGGAGACCAACCCCGGGGTGCTCGAGCTGGCGGACCGCACCGAGGCGCCGCACGCGGGCGACCACGGCTACCGGACCGTCGGCGACCTCATGCGGGCGCTCAACCCGTTCACCGGCGAGTTCTACCGCGAGGCGCTGCAGGTCAGCCGGTACACCCGCGAGATGTTCTGCCTCATGGAGGGCAGGCACGTCCACCCGTCGACGCTCTACCCCGGCGGCGTCGGCACGCACGCCACGATCCAGCTGTTCACCGACTACTACACGCGCCTGATGCGGTACGTGGAGTTCATGAAGAAGGTCGTCCCGATGCACGACGACCTGTGGGACTTCATGTACGAGGCCCTGCCGGGCTACGAGGAGGTCGGCCGGCGGCGCGTGCTGCTCGGCTGCTGGGGCTCCCTCAACGACCCGGAGCACTGCGACTTCGACTACCGGCACATGACGGACTGGGGCCGGAAGATGTTCGTGACGCCCGGCGTCGTCGTCGACGGGGAGCTGGTCACCAACGACCTCGTGCGGATCAACCTCGGCATCCGGATCCTGCTGGGGCACAGTTTCTACCGGGACTGGGAGGACCAGGAGACCTTCGTGACGCACGACCCGCTGGGCAACCCGGTGGACCGGCGGCACCCGTGGAACCAGCACACCATCCCGGCACCGCAGAAGCGCGACTTCGACGACAAGTACTCCTGGACGATGTCGCCGCGCTGGTTCGACGGCACCGACCACCTGCCGCTCGACACCGGCGGCGGTCCCCTCGCCCGGCTCTGGGCGACCGCATTGTCCGGTCTGGTCGACTGCGGGTTCGTGAAGTCGACCGGGCACAGCGTGCAGATCAACCTGCCGCGCACGGCGCTCAGGCCCGAGGTGGGCTTCGAGTGGAGGCCTCCGACGGACGAGCAGGGCAGGCCGCTGTCCAACGCGATCGAGCGCAACCGCGCCCGCACCTACTTCCAGGCCTACTCCGCCGCCGTCGCGCTGCACTTCGTGGAGCAGGCGCTCGCCGAGGTCCGCGCGGGCAACACGAAGACCTGGGAGAAGTTCACGGTCCCCGAGGACGCGAACAGCTGCGGCTTCACCGAGGCGGTCCGCGGCGTGCTCAGCCACCACATGGTCATCCGCGGCGGGAAGATCGCGAACTACCACCCGTACCCGCCGACGCCGTGGAACGGCAGCGTCCGCGACACCTACGGCACCCCCGGCCCGTACGAGGACGCCGTGCAGAACACGCCGATCTTCGAGGAGAACGGGCGGGAGAACTTCAAGGGCATCGACATCATGCGCACGGTCCGCAGCTTCGACCCGTGCCTGCCCTGCGGCGTGCACATGTACCTCGGCGGCGGGAAGGAACTGCACAAGACGCACTCCCCCGGCTCGTTGAACGTCCTGTAGGGACGGTCGAGATGGGCGACTGGGACCCGGCGCGGGTCGCCGAACGTCTGGAGGAGGTGCTCGACCGGCTCGATCCACGCACCCGCCCGGCCGGCGAGGAACTCGTCCGGCTGCTGATGCAGCTCTACGGGGCGGGGCTGGAGCAGGTCGTCACGGTGGCGCGGGCCGCGGGCGGCGACGCGCTGGTGCACCGCCTGGCGGCGGACCCCCTGGTGGGGGGCCTGCTCGCGCTGCACGACCTGCATCCGGTGGAGCTGCGGGTGCGGGTGGAGCAGGCCATGGGCGTCGCCGCGCGCAAGCTCGGCTCCCACGGCGGCGACGTCGAGCTCCTCGGCATCGACCCGGATGGCACCGTCCGGGTCGCGGTGCCGGCGAACGGCTGCGGCACCGGGACGATGCGCGAGATCGTCGCCGACGAGGTCGCGGCCGCGGCGCCGGACACGGCCGGGGTCGCGGTCGGCCAACCCCACCCCCGCCCGCGCCACCGGCAGAACCGGGTCCGCGGGGGTGGGTC
>NZ_JBEZDN010000021.1:0-32216 GCF_040648315.1 Pseudonocardia sp. NPDC049154 | reverse complement strand
GGCCGCTTCGCGGCGTCCCGGTCTCCCGAGATCGCCGACCCGGTCGCCCGGAACTGCCGACTCGCGGTACCGGAACTAACGCGACCCCGGCCCGGCCCTCCTGCAGATCGGGGTCCGCCGTGGTCGGTAGGGGTCGTGGGGGTGAGCTGCGGTGACGGGGTTGCGGCGGTTCCTCTCCGCGCCGCCGGCCGAGGAGGCGGTGGTGCGGTGCGAGCTGTGCGCCACCCCGATGCCGGAGGAGCACCCGCACCTGGTGCACGTGGTGGACCGCCGGCTGTTGTGCGCGTGCGGGCCGTGCGCCTTCCTGTTCGACGCCCCCGGTGCCGGCGGGTACGCCCGCGTGCCGGACCGCTACCTCGCCGATCCCGGCTCCGCGCCCTCCGGGCCGGAGTGGGACGCCCTGCAGATCCCGGTCGGGATCGCGTTCTTCCTGCGCAACTCGGTGCGCGAGGCCGTCGTCGCCTGCTACCCGAGCCCGGCGGGGGCGACCGAGAGCGAGCTGACGCTCGACGCGTGGGCGGCCGGCCCGGGTGCGAGCCCGCTCGCCGCGGAGCTGCACCCGGACGTCGAGGCGCTCCTGGTGCGCCGCGAGCCCGCCGCCTGCCTGCTCGTCCCGATCGACGCCTGCTACCGGCTCGTCGGGCTGGTCCGGCTGCACTGGCGCGGCTTCGACGGCGGGCCCGAGGCACGCGAGGCGATCGACGCGTTCTTCGCCGAGCTCCACGAGCGGGCCCGGCCGATCGGGAGCAGGGTCTGACGTGCTCCGCTTCGCCTGCACGGGATCACGGCCCGAACCCCACGCGGCCGGGCCCGCGCTGCGCCTCGACCTGCGGATCGACGACGGCACCGGCCGCCGGGTGCACACCGTCGCGCTCCGGGTGCAGGTCCGCATCGACCCGCGGCTCCGCCGCTACACACCCGACGAGACCGCGCGGCTCACCGACCTCTTCGGCGAGCCCGACCGCTGGGGCGACACGCTCACCCCGCTGCAGCTCGCCACGGTCCCGGTGCTCACGCCGGCGTTCACGGGGAGCGTCACCGTGCCGGTCACGGTCCCGCTGACCTACGACCTCGACGTCGCGGCCGCGCGGTACCTGCACGGCGTGGGCGGAGGGACCGGCGAGGTGCCGCTGCTGCTCCTCTTCTCCGGCACCCTGTTCTATGCCGGCGACACCGGTGTGCAGGTCGGCCCGGTGCCCTGGCAGGAGGAGGCGCACCACCGGCTCCCGGTCGCGGTCTGGCGTGCGGCGATGGACGAGCACTTCCCCGGCGCCGGCTGGGTGCGCCTGCGCCGCGACACCCTCGACCGGCTGGCCGCCTTCCGCTCGGCGCACACCCTCCCCACCTGGGACGACGCCGTCGAGCGGCTGTTGAAGGAGGCCGACCGTGGCTGAAGCCGGACTGCACGACCTCCTCTTCGCCGACGCCGCCGCCGTCGCCGACGCCGTGCTCTTCGAGGGCTACCTGCTCTACCCCTACCGCGCCTCCGCGCAGAAGAACCGGATCCGGTGGCAGTGGGGCGTCCTCGTGCCGCAGGGGTACGGCGCCGACTCCGGCGAGACGTCGGCCAACCGGACCGAGTGTGTGCTCGAGACCCGCGGCCCCGATCCCGTGCTGCACCTGCGGCTGCGGTTCCTGCACCGGGAGCGGCGCACGGTGACCGGCCCGGGAGGCGAGCCGGTCGAGGCGGTCGAGGTCGGCGCCGCCCGCCACGTCTCCTTCGAGGAGGGCCGCCCGCGGCACGTCGACGCGGTGCTCCCCCTCGTCGCCGGTGCCGGGGACCTGCTGGTCCCGGTGCACGTGGAGGGCGACCGTGCCGTCGAGACGCTGCACCACCCCGACGGCGGCGTCGCCGGCCACGTCGTCCGGACCCGGGAACCGCTCGACGCGGAGATCCGCGTGCGGGCGGACGAGCCGCCCGGGCCGTACCCGGTGCTGCGGCTGCGCGTCGAGGTCCACAACCAGGCATCGGTGCCGCCCGGTGCCACCCGCGAGGAGGCGCTGGACCGTGCCGTGATCGGTACCCACCTGCTGCTCGGGCTCGATCGCGCGGTCTTCCTCTCCCCCACCGACCCGCCGGAGTGGGCCGCCCCGGTCGTCGTGGAGTGCCGCTGCGAGCACGCGTGGCCGGCGCTCGCCGGCCCGGAAGGCCGCTCCGACCTGCTGCTCTCCGCGCCGATCATCCTCGCCGACCACGCGACGATCGCCCCCGAGAGCAGGATCGACCTCTTCGACGGCACCGAGAACGACGAGCTCCTCACCCTCCGCACGATGACGCTCACCGACGCCGAGAAGGCCGAGGCCCGCGCCACCGACCCGCGCGCCGCCGCACTGCTCGACGCGGTGGACGGACTGCCGCCCGAGTACCTGGAACGGCTGCACGGGGCGATCCGGTCCCCGGTCCCGACGCTGCACACCCCCACCGGGAGCGACGGCCCGGACGTCACGCCGCCGGAGCGCCTCCCCTGGTGGGACCCCGCCGCCGACGCCGAGGTCGACCCCGAGCACGACACCGCCCTGGTCGGCGGGGTGCCCGTCGCCAAGGGCAGCGCGGTCCTGCTGCACCCGCGGCCGGGCGCCGACGCGCAGGACACCTTCCTGGCCGGCCTGCGCGCGACCGTCCAGGCCGTGGTCCACGACGTCGACGGGGCCGTCCACGTGGCCGTGTCGGTCGACGGCGACCCGGCCGCGGAGCTGCAGCTCGCGCACGGTCGTTTCCGGTACTTCCGGCCCGACGAGCTGGAGGTCGTGCCGTGACGGTGCTGGTCGCGGGCGTCGGCAACGTCCTCCGGTCCGACGACGGCTTCGGCGTCGAGGTCGCCCGCCGGCTCGTGCAGCGCGGCGGGCTGCCGGCCGGTGTCGAGGTGCTCGACGTCGGCATCCGCGGGGTGCACCTCGCCTACCACCTGCTCGACGGGTGCGCGGGCCTGCTGCTGGTCGACGTCGTGCACCGCGACGGCCCGCCCGGCACGCTCTACCGGCTGGAGCACACGCTCGCCGAGGCCGATCCGGAGGCGCGGCCTGAGGGGATCGCCCTCGACGGGCACGACATGAGCCCCGATCGCGTGCTGGGGCTGGTCCGCGACCTGGCCGCGGCGACGGGCGTCGCCGACCCCGTGGGCCGGGTCCTCGTGCTCGGCTGCGAACCGGCCGACCTCGGCGACGGGATCGGGCTCTCGCCCGCCGTCGCCGCGGCCGTCGACCCCGCGCTCGCCGCCGTCGACGACCTGCTCGCCCTGATGGTCCCGGAGGGAGCCGCCCGATGAAGATCGTGCTGTTGGCCCTGGTCGCCGCCGTCGCCGGAGCCGCCGCCGTGCTCACGGTGCGGTCCCGCGACGAGATCGCCCGCTACCGCAAGCTCAGCCGGATGTAGTACGGGGAACGGAGTTCCGAGATGTGCCTGGGGATCCCCGGTGAGGTGGTCGCGCTCCTGGAGGAGCACTCCGACCTCGCCATGGTCAGCGTCGAGGGGGTGCAGCGGGCCGTGAACATCGGGCTGCTGCGCGAGGAGAGCGACGGCCCGCTGGACCTCGTGCCCGGCGACTGGGTGCTCATCCATGTCGGCTTCGCCCTGTCGAAGATCGACGAGCAGGAGGCGAAGGCCTCGCTGGAGTGGCTGACGGGCGTCGGCGACGCCTACACCGACGAGCTCGACGCGCTGGCCGCGTCGGACATCACCTAGCGGAGCGCAGCGATGAAGTACGTCGACGAGTACCGCGACGCGGACACCGCCCGCGCCCTGTCCACCGCCATCACCGCGCTCTGCGAGCCGGGCCGCCGCTACTCCTTCATGGAGATCTGCGGCGGCCACACCCACACCATCTACAAGCACGGGCTCGAGGACCACCTGCCGGAGGCGATCTCGCTGGTCCACGGGCCGGGCTGCCCGGTCTGCGTGATCCCGATGGGCCGGGTCGACGACGCGATCGCGCTGGCCGAGCACGACGACGTGATCCTCACGTCGTTCGGGGACATGCTGCGCGTCCCCGGCGGGCGCGGGTCCTTCCTCGACGCCAAGGCCGCCGGCGCGGACATCCGGATGGTCTACTCGCCGCTCGACTCGCTGAAGATCGCGCGGCAGAACCCGGACAAGCGCGTGGTGTTCTTCGCGATCGGGTTCGAGACCACCACCCCGTCGACGGCGATGACGATCCTGCGCGCCGAGGCCGAGGGGCTCGGGAACTTCTCGGTGTTCTGCAACCACGTGCGGGTGTGCCCGGCGATCACCGCCATCCTGGAGTCGCCCGACCTCAACCTCGACGGCTTCATCGGCCCCGGTCACGTGTCCACGGTGATCGGCTGCGCGCCCTACGAGTACGTGCCGCGGGACTACGGCAAGCCGCTGGTCACCTCCGGCTTCGAGCCGCTGGACATCCTCGACTCGATCCACCGGCTGCTGCGGCAGTTCGCCGAGGGCCGCTGCGAGGTCGAGAACGAGTACGGCCGGGTGGTGCCGTGGGCGGGCAACCCGCGGGCGCTCGCCGTGATCGACAAGGTCATGGAGGTCCGCGAGACCTTCGAGTGGCGCGGGCTGGGCTGGATCCCCGAGTCGGCGATGCGGCTGCGCGAGGAGTACGCCGCGTTCGACGCCGAGCGGATCTTCTCGGTGCCGGGCGTGCGGGTCGCGGACCCGTCGGCGTGCCAGTGCGGCGAGGTGCTGCGCGGGCTGATCAAGCCGTGGGAGTGCAAGGTCTTCGGCACCGCCTGCACCCCCGAGACGCCGATCGGGACCTGCATGGTCTCCAGCGAGGGCGCCTGCGCCGCGTACTACAACTTCGGCCGGTTCAGCCGGGCGCGCGTCAAGGAGGCGACGCTGCGGTGAGTGACCCTGCTGTGAGTGAGAGGGAGACCAGGGCGGACTGGGCCGAGGAGGCGGTGCGGTCCGCCCGCCCCCACGGACACGGCGTGACCGAGGAGCAGGTCCTCGAGCGGATCGCCCGCGCACGGGCCCGGGCGCCACGGATCCGCGACGAGCGGATCACCCTCGCGCACGGGGCCGGCGGCAAGGCCACTCACACGCTGATCGAAGCGGTGTTCCTGGAGGCCTTCCGCAACCCGCTGCTCGAACCGCTCGACGACGGCGCCGCGCTGACCACCCCCGCCGGGCGGCTGGCCTTCACCACGGACTCGTTCGTGGTGTCGCCGCTGTTCTTCCCCGGCGGCGACATCGGGGACCTCGCCGTGAACGGCACGGTCAACGACCTCGCGATGTGCGGCGCGCGGCCGATGCACCTCTCGGCCGGGTTCATCCTCGAGGAGGGCTTCCCGGTCGCCGACCTGCGCCGGATCACCGCCTCGATGGCCGCGGCCGCCGACGCCGCCGGCGTCACGATCGTCACCGGGGACACCAAGGTCGTGCAGCGGGGCAAGGCCGACGGCTGCTACGTGACGACGGCGGGCGTCGGGTTGCTGGAACGCGACGTCACGCTGTCCGCGGCGAACGCACGGCCCGGCGACGTCGTGCTGGTCTCCGGCCCGGTGGGCGACCACGGGATCACGGTCATGCTGGCCCGCGGCGAGCTCGACATCTCCGCGGACCTGGTGTCGGACACCGCGCCCCTGCACGGGATCGCGGCGGCCCTGCTCGACGCGGCCGGCGACGGCGTCCGGTTGCTGCGCGACGCGACCCGCGGCGGGGTGGCGACCATCTGCAACGAGGTGGCGACCAGCTCGTCGGTCGCGGTGGTGCTGGAGGAACGGGCCATCCCGGTCCGCCCGGTCGTGACCGGGGCCGCGGAGCTGCTCGGCATCGACCCGCTGTACGTGGCGTGCGAGGGCCGCTTCGTCGCCGTCGTCGCACCCGATCGGGCCGACGCCGCGCTGGCCGCGCTGAAGGCGCACCCGCTCGGCGAGGGCGCCGCCCGGATCGGCGCGGTCGGCGACGACCCGCCCGGGCTCGTGTTGCTGCGCACCGGGTTCGGCGGCACGCGGATCGTCGACCTGCTCGTGGGCGACCCGCTGCCGCGGATCTGCTGACGGGCATGCACGAGCTGTCGATCACGCAGTCGGTCGTGGACGCGATCGGCGAACGGCTCGGCGCCGCGCCCGTGCGGCGGGTGCGGCTGGAGATCGGGCGGCTGTCGGGCGTGGTGCCCGACGCCGTCCGGTTCTGCTTCGAGCTGGTCACGGCCGGGACGCCCCTGGAGGGCGCGGTGCTCGAGATCGACGAGCCGGAGGGCGAGGCGCGCTGCCGTTCCTGCGGTGCCGAGTTCGCCACCTCCGAGGTGTTGCCGTTGTGCGCCTGCGGGAGCGCCGACGTCGAGGTGCTGGGCGGGGCGTCGCTGCGGATCCGCGAGGTCGAGCTCGTCGCGCCGGGAGACGTCCGGGGCGACGTCCGGGGCGAGGGTGTCCGGGGCGAGGGTGTCCGGGGCGACGTCCGGGGAGCGGAGGTGGACTGATGTGCGCGACCTGCGGGTGCGGCGGGGACGGGGTGCGGATCGGCGAAGCGGGGCACGGTCACGGTCACGCTCCCCCGGGTCGGCACGGGCATCCCGACGCGGTCGTGAGTGCGGATGGTCGCCATGGCGACCATCGCCACTCACAGCGGGTGGAGATCGAGGTCGACCTCCTCGCCGGGAACGAGGCCCTGGCCGGGCGCAACCGGCGGCGGCTCGACGCCGCGGGGATCCGGGCGGTCAACCTGATGAGCTCGCCGGGCTCCGGCAAGACCACGCTGGTGGAACGGACCGTGCGCGATCTGGGCGGCGAGGTGCCGTGCGCGGTGCTGGAGGGCGACCAGGAGACCGCGCTCGACGCCGACCGGATCGCCGCGACCGGGGCCCCCGCCGTGCAGATCAACACCGGCGCCGGCTGCCACCTCGACGCCGACATGGTGGCCCGCGGGCTCGACGCGCTCGACCCGCCGCCCGGGAGCCTGGTGTTCGTGGAGAACGTCGGGAACCTGGTGTGCCCCGCGCTCTTCGCGCTCGGCGAGCACGCCCGCGTCGTGATCATGTCCGTGACCGAGGGCGCCGACAAGCCGCTGAAGTACCCGCACATGTTCCGGACCGCCGACCTCGTGCTCCTCACGAAGGTCGACCTGCTGCCGTACGTGGACCTCGACGTCGCCCGCTGGGTCGGGTACGCGCGGCGGGCGCGGCCGGGTGTCGCGGTGCTGGAGGTCAGCGCGACCCGCGGGGACGGGCTGGACGGGTGGTACGACTGGCTCCGCGGGCTGGTCACGAGCCCGGCGACGAGCCCGGCGACGAGCCCGGGGACGAACTCGGTCAGGAGCTCGGTCACGACCGCCGGGCCGCCGCCACCGCCACCTGCCCGAGGCTGATCCCGCCGTCGTTGCACGGCAGCCGGGAGTGCACGAGCACTCGCAGCCCGGCCGCCGCACAGCCGGACCGCACGGCGTCGAGCAGCAGGAGGTTCTGGAACACCCCGCCGGACAGCGCGACCGTGTCCCGGCCGAGCATCCCCGCGGCGTCGACCGCGGCGCCGACGAGCAGCCCGGCGAGGCCGTGGTGGAACCGCGCGGCGACGACGGCCGGCGTGGTGCCGCCCCGCAGGTCCGCCACCACGGCCCGGACCAGCTCGGAGCCGCGCAGCAGCCCGCCCCCGCGCCCGGCCGGGTAGCCCTCCCGCACGGACCGGTCGGCGCAGCGCTCCAGCTCGATCGCGGCCTGCCCCTCGTACGTCACGCGGTCGCGGACCCCGCAGAGCGCGGCCACGGCGTCGAACAGCCGACCGGCGCTGGTCGTGACCGGCAGGTCGAGCCGCGAGTCGAGCAGCCGCTGCACGGTCGCCCACTCCGGGCCGACGCGCTCGGCGAGCCCGGGCAGCTCCTCCCCCGCCGCCCGCAGCCAGGCGGCGGCGGTGCGCCAGGGCTGCCGGATCGCCGTCGCGCCGCCGGGCAGGGGCACCGGCTCCAGGTGTGCCACCCGGGTGCAGCCGGTGAGCGAGACGTCGAGGACCTCCCCGCCCCAGAGCGTGCCGTCCGTGCCGTAGCCCAGGCCGTCGCAGGCCAGGCCGACCACGGGCCCGGTCTCGCCGTGCTCGGCCAGGCACCCGGCCAGGTGGGCGTGGTGGTGCTGGACGCCGACGAGCTCGGCCCCGACGTTCTCGGCGTGCGCGAGCGCCCACTTCGTCGACAGGTAGTCCGGGTGCAGGTCGTGGGCCACGACCTCGGGCTCGACGTCCAGGAGCCGGCCCACGTGCGTGATCCCGTCGGTGAACGCGCGCAGGGTCTCCGCGTTCTCCAGGTCGCCGATGTGGTGCGACACGAAGGCCTCGCCGCCCCGGAGCAGGCAGAAGGTGTTCTTCAGCTCGGCCCCGCACCCGAGGATCGGCGCGCGGGCGGCGACGGCGAGCGGGATCGGTTCCGGGGCGTACCCCCGGGAGCGGCGCACGAGGTACGGGCGGTCGCGGACCACGCGCAGCACGGAGTCGTCGGCGCGGGTGCGGATCGGGCGGTCGTGGACCAGGGCGGCGTCGGCGATGGCCGGGAGCCGGGCCGCGGCGTCGTCGTCCCGGTGGGCGATGGGTTCGTCCGAGACGTTGCCGCTGGTCAGCACCAGGGGCGCGCCGACGGCCGCGAGCAGCAGGTGGTGCACGGGCGTGTAGGGCAGGAACAGCCCCAGGTGCCGGTCGCCGGGCGCGACGGCCGCCGCCACCGCCGCGTCCGAGCGGCGGCGCAGCAGCACGATCGGGGCGCGCCGGGAGCTCAGCTCCGCCGCCTCAACCACGTCCACCTCGCCGAGCTCCGCCGCCGTGGCCAGCTCCGGGACCAGCACCGCGAAGGGCTTGTCCTCGCGGTGCTTCCGGGTCCGCAGGGTGGCGACGGCGAGCTCGTCGGCGGCGACGGCGGCCAGGTGGTAGCCGCCCAGCCCCTTCACCGCGACGACGGCGCCCTGCAGGAGCGCCGCGGCGGCGTCGACGATCGGCTCCCGGTCGTCCCCCTGCTCCCCCGCCGCCCACGCGTCGGCCGGGAGGAACCGCAGCACCGGCCCGCAGTCGTGGCAGCAGATCGGCTGGGCGTGGAAGCGGCGGTCGGCGGGGTCGTGGTACTCGCGGGCGCACGCCGGGCACATCGGGAAGCCGGCCATCGTGGTCGTGGCCCGGTCGTAGGGCACGCCGGTCACGATCGTGAACCGCGGCCCGCAGTTCGTGCAGGAGATGAAGGGGTGCCGGTACCGGCGGTCGCCGGGGTCGTGCAGCTCGCGCAGGCAGTCGGCGCACGTCGCGAGGTCCGGCGAGATCAGCGTCGCGGCGGCTCCTCCGGCCGTGCTGGGCGCGATCGTGAAGGTGTCCTCGCCACGCACCGGAAGGGGCTCCGCCGTGACAGAGCTGACCAGGGCCGGCCCGGGCGGGTGCGTCCGGATCTCGGTGAGCAGGGCCTCCAGCGCCGCGGGCGGGCCCTCGGCCTCGATCACGACCCCGCGCTCGTCGTTGCCCACGAACCCCGCCAGGCCGAGCCGGCCCGCGAGGACGTGCACGAACGGGCGGAACCCGACGCCCTGCACGATCCCGGTGACCCGGATCGCCGCCCGCACCACCCCGGCGCCGGTCGTGGACCCCGCCGTGGATCCGGTCGTCACGGCGGGTCGGCGCGCCCGATCGCCTCTCCGGCGTGCACGAGCACGACGTCGCCCACCGCGGCCTCGACGAGCGCGACGCTCACCTCCTCCCGGGTGCCGGCCGCGGTGCGGACCTCGGCGAGGTCGTCGCCGAGCAGCCGCAGCACGGTGACCGGCACGGCCGTGTCCGAGCACGTGATGCAGACCGGCCCGGAGCAGTCCGGGGCCGGCTCAGCGGGCGGCGCGCCCGGCCCCCGGGCGGGCGTGGGTGCGGTCCTGTCCGAACCCGTCATCCGGCACCTCCTCGCGGCCGGGCGGACCGGCCGTCGAGCGCTCGTAGCGGTCCAGGAAGAGGTGGAGGGCGTCGTCGACCTGGCGCAGCTCGGCGGCCTGCAGGTCGAGGAAGGCCTCGCCCTCGCCGGTCAGCCGGTAGGTGCGGCGGGCGGGCCCGGCCTTCGGGATGGACCATTGCGAGCGCACCAGGCCGCGTCGCTCCAGGCCGCGGAGCGCGCGGTAGACACCTCCGGTGTCCCCCTCGCCGTCGTGCAGCGGGCCGAGCCGGGAGACGAGCTCGTAGCCGTGGTCGGCCTGCTCACGCAGCAGCAGGAGCAGGCAGGGTTGCAGGAAGTTGCGCGGTTCGAGCACGGCCATGCGAGCTCCCGGGATGATGGCGGCGGTGGACGCCTTCGGAAGCGATACTGGCCGCCTGTGACCTGGAGCACAAGGCCCGGATCGATCAGAGCAGGGCGGGCGTCCCGTCCCGCCGGACCGGGGCGCGACCTGCTGTGAGGGCGTGCAGCGCGGCCAGGCAGACGGCCAGCCACGCCCCGCCGAGGAACCACCCGGCGAGCACGTCCGTGAACCAGTGGACGCCCAGGTAGAGCCGCGAGACCCCGATGAGGACGATCGTCACGGCGGCGGTGCCGAGCGCGGCCACGCGCACCACGACGGAGCGCACGAGCCGGACGGCGACGATCGCGACCACCCCCACGATCACGATCGACCCGAGCGCGTGCCCCGAGGGCAGCGACGGGTCGAACTGCGGCACCAGCTGGGTGGCGACGGGCGGGCGCGGCCGGGCGTAGAAGGCCTTGAAGGCGGGCACGAGCACCGCCACCCCGGCGCTCGCGACGGTGACCGTCGCGGCCTCCCACCAGTGCCGTCGCCACACGAGCAGCGCGACCGCGACGAGGGCCAGCACCAGGGTTCCGAGGGTGCCGCCGTAGCGGCTCGCCGTCTCCATCACCACGGTCCAGTCCGGTGCCCGGTGCGCCACGAGCCAGCCGAGCACGGGCCGGTCGGCGGCGGCGAGGCTGCTGTGGTCGGCCACCGAGTCGACCACCGTGGCCTGCGCCGTGAACAGGGTCGACGCGACGCCGGTCCCCCAGACCGCGGGCCGGCGCAGCACCCGGCGGGCCGGCGCGACCATCGCGCCGAGGGCGGGCAAGCCCGGCAGCGGAGCGCCCCCGGTGCCGGTGGTGGCGCGCAGCCCCACGCGGTAGGCGCACAGGGCGACCGCGGTCACCAGCCAGCACACCCAGACCAGCGCCCCGGCGCCCTGCTGGAGATCGGCGAACCGCACGGTGTGCCCCCTCGTCCTCTCGACGTCCCACCCGGCGGGCGGGATCCGACGACAGGGAGTGTGCGCCGCGGATGCTGTAGGGGCGCTGAGAGGAGTCGCTGGGAGCCGACGGCCGAGAGGACCGGGTTGATGCGTGCTGGGCCCGGGTGCCCCTCCCTCCGGGCCCAGCACGCGGGGCGGGCATCGTCGGCTCCCCAGCGACGATGCCGTGGCGTCCGCCGGATCCGGGCGTCGTGCCCCACCGGCTGAGAACAGTGGTAGTCACCGGTGGGCGGCCCTGTCCACGGGCTAGTAGATTCCGCGTCCACCTCGTCCAGGTTCGGGCCGGAAGGCCCTGGGTGGCGGCACGAGCCCCGAGGAGGGTGACGGGGTGGACGGTGGCATGGGCCATGGGCCGTGTCCGGGTCCCGCCGGGGTGTCGATCGGCGCCGCGGCGGAGTACGTCGGGGTGTCGGTCGAGACCCTGCGGGCGTGGCAGCGGCGCTACGGCGTCGGAGCCAGCGCGGTGACCCCCGGCGGCCATCGCCGGTACACCTTCGACGACCTGGTCCGGCTGCGCACCGTGCGGGACCTGGTCGAGGCGGGCGAGTCGACCGCCGCGGCCGTCCGGACCGTGCAGGGTCCCCGCCGGCTGCACGTCGCCCCCGAGCCGGACGTGTCCGCCGCGCGCAAGCTGGCCACGGCCTGCATGGAGCTCGACGGGCACGCCGCCCGCCACCTCGTCGGCGCCGCGCTGGCCGCCGAGGGCGTCGTCCGGACGTGGGAGACCCTGGTCCGGCCGGCGTTCGTCACGCTGGAGCGCCTGCCGCTGCCCGCGGCCCGCACGGTGGGCGCCGAGCACCTGCTCTCGCACGTCGTGACCGGGACGCTGGGCGCCCGGGTCGGCCGCGAGCCGCGGGACCGGTCCGCCGTCGTCCTGGCCTGCGCCCCCGCCGAGCAGCACGAGCTGCCGATGGCGGTGCTCGCCGCCGCCCTCGCGGAGCGTGCGGTGCGGGCGACCCTGCTCGGCAGCCGCACCCCGGCCGCGACGCTCCTGGCCGCCGCCGGGCTGCCCGACTCCGGCCGGATCGTCCTCTACGCGCACATGCACATCGACGACCCGGGCGGCGCGATCCGTTCCCTCCCCGACCCCGCGGCCGTGATCGCCGCCGGCCCGGCCTGGGACGGCGTGCCGCTCGACGCCGCCGTCCGGGTCTGCAACGGCGTGGCCGCCTGCCTCGCCGCGATCGGCACGGGGTGACGGCGGTCGTCGCCGCTAGTCCAGCTGCGGCCGGATCTCCGTGTGGAACCGGCCGAACAGCTCGCGCCCCTGGTCGGCGGTGCCGCGGATGGCGGGCACGATCAGCTCGTCGAGACCCGCCTCCCGCCAACGGCCGATGACGTCGACGATCTCGGCCACCGATCCGGCGACGATGCCGGCGGGCGCGTCCGCGGCGGAGCCGTCGATCTGCAGGACGGCCTGGGTGGAGCGCCGGATCGTGCGCGGGTCGCGGCCGATCCGCGCACAGTGCTCGTCGAGCACGGCGGACTTGTGCGCGAACACCTCCGGCGTGGACCAGCAGTTCCACTCGTCCGCGTACCGGGCCACGACGCCGAGCATCCGCTGCTCGCCCGAGGCCCCCAGCATGAGCGGGATCCGCCGGCCCGAGGTGACGGCCGGGGCGTCGGTGACCGTGTAGTGCGTGCCGGCGACGGTCGTCCGCGGGGTGCGGAGCAGGCCGTCGAGCACGGCCAGGCCCTCCTCGAGCCGGTCGATCCGCTCACGGACCGGGCCCAGCGCGATGCCGTACGCGGCGTGCTCGTTGAGCTGCCAGCCCGCGCCCATGCCCAGCACCAGCCGGCCGCCGCTGAGGTCGTCGATCGTGGCGGCCGCGGCGGCGAGCACCGCGGGGTGCCGGTAGGTCACGGACGCGACGAGGCTGCCCAGCCGGACCCGGGGCACCGCCGTCGCCAGGCCGGCGAGCACGCCGAAGCACTCGCGCAGCGGGGTGTCGGACCGCTCCTCGGTGCCCGTGTTGGCCATGAAGTGGTCGGCCACCCAGATGCCGTCGTAGCCGGCGGCCTCCACCTCCCGCGCCACCGCCACGATGTCCCCGGCCGACCACGTGGTGCCCAGCCAGGCCCCGACCGCCAGTTCCGCCACGTGTCCTCCTCGTTCGCGAGGGCCCAGGAGATCACGTGGGCGGCCCGCGCCGGCACCGGCCCCGGGCGACGGCCGGCGGGACCACACCGGGCGGCCCGGCCGCCGTTAGCATCGGCGGATGGCCTCGGTCCTGGTGGTGGAGGACGACGACACGATCGGCGACGTCGTGGCCTCCAGCCTGCGGTCGCACGGCTACGGGGTGGAGCTGGCACGGACGGGGGCGGCGGCGGTCGAGGCGGCCCGCGGTCCCGGCTTCGACCTCGTCCTGCTCGACCTCGGGCTGCCCGATCTCGACGGCGTGGAGGTCTGCCGGCGGCTGCGGCAGCGGCTGCCCGCCGCGGTGATCGTGATGCTCACGGCACGGCGGGCCGAGATGGACGTCGTCGTGGGGCTCGACGCGGGCGCGGACGACTACCTCACGAAGCCCGTCCGCCTGCACGAGCTGCTCGCCCGCATCCGCGCCCACCTGCGCCGCGCCGGGCCGCCCTCGGCGCCGTCGGTTGTGCAGCTGGGCGATTTGAGCCTCGACGTCGGCGGCCGGCGGGTGCTGGTGCAGGGGCGGGAGCTGGCGTTGCGCAGCAAGGAGTTCGACCTGCTCGCGCGGCTGGCCCGCGAGCCGGACACCGCCGTGAGCCGGGAGACGCTGATGGCCGACGTCTGGGACGAGCACTGGCACGGCCCCACCCGCACGCTCGACGTGCACGTCGCCTCGCTGCGCAGGCGCATCGCCTCCTTCGACGGGGCCCGGGTCCCGCGGATCACGACGCTGCGCGGGCACGGCTACCGGCTGGAGGACCCCGACCGCGTCGCGCCGGAGGGCTGACGGATGCGCAGTGCCGATCGGCGGAGGGCCGACCGGGGCCGCCCCGAGCCGGTCCGCCGCCGCCTGGTCGGGCTCACCGTCGTCACGGCCGCGATCGCCGTGGGGCTCTTCGGCATCCCGCTGGCCGTCGGGTTGGTGCAGTACAGCCTGGAGGACCAGGAGTCGGTGCTGCAGCGGACCGCCAGCCTCACCGCGCGGTCGGTGCAGAGCGAGCTGGCCCGCGGCGACGCCCCGACCGTGCTGCCGGACCTGCCGGCGGACGTCGTCCTCGGCGTCTACGACGGCGACGGCGACCTCGTCCTCGGCGACGGCCCGGACCCCGCGGGCGACGAGATCGGCCGCGCCCTCGACGGCCGGGGCTCGCACACCACCGTCGACGGCAGCATCGTCGTGACGGTGCCGGTGCCCGGGCGGCACGACCCCGACGGCGCCGTCCGCGCCGCGATGCCGGTCTCGGCGGTCTACGCCGGGCTCGTGCCCGTCTGGCTCGGGATGGCCGGGCTGGCCGGCGTGGTGCTGGTCACCGTGTGGCTGCTGGCCCGGCGCCAGGCCCGCCGGCTCGCGACACCGCTGGAGGACCTCGCGGGCGCCGCGCGCCGGCTCGGCGAGGGCGACTTCAGCGTGCGTACCGGCCGGGCGGGCGTCGCCGAGATCGACCAGGTGGGCGGGGCGCTGGACAGCACCGCCGAGCGGCTCGACGCGCTGCTGGCCCGGGAGCGCGCCTTCTCCCAGGACGCCTCGCACCAGCTGCGGACCCCGCTCACCGGGCTGCGGCTGCGGCTCGAGGCGGCGCTCGACCGGCCCGACGCGGACCTGAAGGCGGCGCTGGTGGCCGGGATCGCCGAGGCCGACCGCCTCGAGCGCACCATCGACGAGCTGCTCCAGCTCGCCCGGGAACGCACCGGCCGCGGCGCGCCGACGGACGTCGACGCGCTGGTCCGGGAGCTGGAGCCCGCTCGGGCCGAGCGGCTGGCGGTGTCCGGGCGCGGGCTGGTCGTGGACGTGGCACCGCAGCTGCCGCCGGCGGCCGCGTCGGCGGCGGCGATCCGGCAGATCCTCGGCGTGCTGCTGGACAACGCCGAGATCCACGGCGCCGGCACCGTGCGGATCGTGGTGCGCGAGTCCGGCGAGGCGCTGGCCGTCGACGTCGCCGACGAGGGCGCCGGGCCCGGCCCCGACCCGTTCGCCGCCCCGCCCGAACGGCGGGCGGCCGGCGACGGGGGCACCGGGATCCACGGGATCGGGCTGCCGCTGGCCCGCCGGCTCGCCGAGGCGGAGGGCGGGCGCCTGGTGCTGGGCCGGTCGGTCCCCCCGGTGTTCACGCTGTTCGTGCCGGCGGTGTGGCCGGAGGCCGTCGTCGACCCGGCCCCGGCCGAGCCCGAGCCGGCCGACGAGGTCCCGCTCGGCCGGTGACCGCTACCCGGTGATGGTCTGCGGCTCGCCCCAGGGGTTCACCGTGAACGGGGTCGCGAGGTCGAGGTTGCCGGCGTCGAGGAGGGCGTCGAGGGCGTCGACGCGGCCGACGGACTCGCTCCACACCTCGCTGGTGTCCGACGAGCTCGGGTTCTCCAGCGTGGCCCGGCGGATGTCGAGGAAGTCCCGCAGCCACTCGATCTCGTCGATGCCGTCGGCGGGCGAGCCGCCCACGTCCGTGTCGGTCTGCTGGACCAGCGCGGGCAGGCCGTCGGGGCCGTTCTGGGTGCCGTGCTCGACCGCGGTGTCGACGAGGATGGCCAGGCCCAGCGCCGAACGGATCCCGTTGGCGTCGGCGAGCGTGCGCGCCGGGGCGACGTACAGCGCCTCCGTGACCTGGTCCTGCACCTGCCGGAACACCGGGTCGTCGGCGGCGGTCCGCCAGGCGTCCGCGAAGCCGTCGAGCTTCCTCGTCGAGTCGTCGTACGCCGCGGCGAGGTCGGTGAGGGCCGGGACGTAACCGGCGAGGGGGTTGTCCGGGACCCGCGCGGTGTAGCCCTTCACCACCGTGAGCAGGTCGCCGCAGGAGGTGCAGAAGCCCGCCCGGCCCGCGGTGTAGCCGCGGCCGTCGTCGAGGTCCTCGACGTAGGCGTACTGGACCTCCGGCGTGCCGTTCTCGAACACGCTGACCATCTGCGCGATGACCTGGTCGACGTCGCGGTCGCTCGCGGCGGACCCGCCGCCCGCCGTGCCGGCCGGGGACCCGGTCGAGCCCGCGGTGCCCGGGCCGGCCGCGCCGCCGAGGAGGAGGAACAGGGCGGCCGTGAGGAGGGCCGCACCGACGACGACGGCGCCGAGCACGGCGAGGAACCGGGCGCGTCCCGGGGCCGGGCGCCGAGGCGGCCCGCCGGCCGGGCGGGCCCCCCGGGAGAGGAACAGGGTCCGCTGCATCACTGTCCATGGTCGTGGAGGCGGGACCGGACGCGCCGGCCGGGGTCGCCCCGACCCTAGGAAGGTGCCTGCCAACGGTTCGGCAGATCCGTGTAAGGGGAACCTCAAATCGAGGTGCGGGTCTCAGTCCTCCAGGCCGGCACGGCGGGCCGCGCGGGCGATCTCGGCCTCGGAGCCGGACGGGGTGTAGCGGCGGATCTCCTGGGTCGACCGCAGCACCTCGCGCAGCGCGGGCAGACCGCCGGTGAGGACGCCGGCGGCACGGGCCTGCACCAGGGCGTTGCCGAGGGCGGCGGCCTCGACCGGGCCGGCGAGCACGGGCAGGCCGCAGGCGTCGGCGGTGAGCTGGCAGAGCAGCTCGTTGCGGACCCCGCCGCCGACGAGGTGCACGACCTCGAGCTCGCGGCCGGACAGCTCGGCGGCGCGGCGCACGGTGCGCCGGTAGGCCAGGGCGAGGCTGTCGAGGATGCAGCGCACCACCACCGCCCGGTCCCGCGGGGGTTCCTGCCCGGTCTCGGCGCACACACGCCGAGCTCGTTGGTGAACCCGGCCGTGCGCCCGGCCTCGCCGAGCACCGGCTTCTCCAGCTCCACCCCGACCAGCGACCAGGTGCCGCAGGAGACGTAGGCGAAGCGGTCGTCCGCGGCCGGCACCCCGACGACGGCCGACGCCGTGTCGTGCGAGCCGACGGCGGTGAGCGGGACCGGGCCGGTCAGCCCGGTCTCCGCGAGCACCTCGGGGGTCAGCTCGCCGAGCCGCTCCCCCGGTTCCCGCAGCGGCGGCAACAGCCCGCGCGGGATGCCCAGCCGGTCGGCGAGCCCGCCCGCCCACTGCCGGGAGGTGGCGTCGAGCAGGCCCGTGGTGGAGGCGTTGGTGATCTCGGCGCCGACCGCGCCGGTGAGCCAGTGCGCCAGCAGGTCCGGGATCAGCAGCATCCGCCGGGCGGCCGCGAACCGGGCCGTGCCCTGCGCCGCGGCCAGCTGGAACACCGTGTTGAACGGCAGGTGCTGCAGCCCGTTGACCGCGTACAGCTCCTCCGGCCCGACCACGGCGTGCACCGCCGCCACCCCGGCCTCGTGCCCGCCGTCGCGGTAGTGGACCGGGTTTGGTCGGCATCGACAGCTGGGCCGTCGACGTCGGGCGCCGAGCAGGGCGCCGTCGGCGTCGAGCATCCCGCGTACACCACCGTGGTGCGATCGGCGTGGCCGCCGACGTCTCGGGTCAGGGCCTCGCCGTCGGCCGCGGTGGCCAGCGCGATCCCGGGAATGGCTTCGAGATGGACAGCCCGGCGTTGTTTTCGACCAGGTCGATCCCGCCGAAGGCCAGCGCGGAAACCCGGCGAGCAGCGGCCTCGCCGACCTGGACCTGCAGAAGGCCGTCGACGCCGCCGACCGTCGATGCGGGGGCCGGCAAGAGGTGGTGCGATCCTCCACCCGCCCCACCGACGTGCGGCTCACCGCGGGCCCCTCCGCCTCCTGAGTGCGGCTCGGTCCGCGCCCGGCGGGTGTGCCGGGCCTCAGCGGGTGCGGGGGAAGCGGGCCCCGACAGGCTCCCGCGTGCCGCAGGCGCCGGCCCACGACATCGGAACCCGCTCGGCGGCCTCGGCCGCGCTCCGGCGCGGGAAGCGGGCGCCGACGGGATGCACCCGCACCGTCGGCATCCCGGTGGGGTTCGGCTCGACGTAGCCCGTGCGCGCGAAGCGGGCGCCGACGGGACGGACGGGAGCGGGCCGGGTGGTCGGCACCCTGGGCCGCTCGATCGTGGTGGTCATCGCGGATTCCTCCTCCTGCGGGGCGTCTCCCCGCCGGCCACCACGCTCGCGCTCCGGCGCCACCGGGACCGTCGGGCGACCGGGCCCTCCTCCGGACGACGTGCAGGTCGGCCGATCGGTCGACCCCGCAGCTCCCGCGCCGGACCGGCACCATGGGGACATGCCGAGTCGTGTGCTGGTCGCCGACGACGACCGGGCGATCCGGGAGTCCCTCGCGCGCGCCCTCGAGCTGGAGGGCTACGCCGTGGTCCCGGCCGTCGACGGGGTGGAGGCGCTGTCGCTCGTCCGCCGGGAGTCGTTCGACGCGCTGGTCCTGGACGTGATGATGCCGGGCGTCGACGGCCTGGCCGTGTGCCGCGTGCTGCGCGGCGACGGCGACCACACGCCGATCCTCATGCTCACCGCGCGCGTCGAGACCCCGGACCGGGTGGCCGGGCTCGACGCGGGCGCCGACGACTACCTGCCCAAGCCCTTCGAGCTCGACGAGCTGCTCGCGCGGCTGCGGGCCCTGATCCGCCGGGCCGCCGTGCACGGGGGCGACACCCCGCGCGCGGCCGAGACGCTGCGGACGGGCGCGCTGCGCATCGTCCCCCCGGCCCGCCGCGTGTGGTGGGACGAGGCCGAGCTGCAGCTGTCGAAGACCGAGTTCGACCTGCTGGAGCTGCTGGTCCGCAACGAGGGCATTGTCCTCGACCACGCCACGATCTACGAGCGGATCTGGGGCTACGACTTCGGCGCCGACTCCAAGAACCTCGCCGTCTACATCGGATACCTGCGCCGCAAGCTCGCCGCGGCGGGCGCTCCCCCGCTGATCCACACCGTCCGCGGGGTGGGCTACACGGTGCGTGCGGCATGAGCCTGCGGACCCGGTTCGCCCTCGCGTTCGCGCTGGTCGCGGTCGTCGTGGCCGGGCTGGTCGGCTTCCTCAGCTACCGCGCCGCGTCGGACCGCACCACCGACGAGATCGACCGCTCCCTCCGCGCGACGGCCGCGGCCGTCGCCGCGGGGCAGCCGGAGGTGCTCGAGTCCGTCGTCGCACCGCGGGGGCGCGGGCACGGGGACCACGACGGGGACCACGACCGGGACCATGACGACGCCCAGCCGCTCGTCGGCCAGCTCGTGAACCCGGACGGGACCACCCGGTTCCTCGGCGGCCGCCCGGAGACGCTGCCGGTGTCCGCGACCGACCGCGCCCTGGCCGCGTCGGGGGTCGCGGGGGCGACGGCGAGCCGCGACGTCCGCGTCGACGGCGAGGACTACCGCCAGCTGACGACCGCGCTCGGCGGCGGGCGGGGCGCGCTGCAGGTGGCGACCGACGCCGAGGAGAGCGACCGTGTCCTGGCCGGGACGGCGAGCCGCATCCTCTGGGTCACCGCCGTCGTGGTGGTCGTCGCCGCGGCGGCGGGCTGGCTGCTCGCGCGACGGATCACCCGGCGGCTGGTGCGGCTGGCCGGGATCGCCGAGGAGGTCAGCGCGAGCGGGGTGGTCGAGCGGGAGGTCCCGGTGCACGGGCGGGACGAGGTGGGCCGGCTGTCGGCCTCCTTCACCACGATGCTGGGCCGGCTCGCGGCGGCCCGCGAGTCCCAGGACCGCCTGGTCCAGGACGCCGCGCACGAGCTCCGCACCCCGCTGACCAGCCTGCGGACCAACGCCCGCGTGCTCAGGCGGCTCGACGAGCTGTCCCCCGAGGCGCGGGCCCGGCTGATCGACGACGTCGAGGGCGAGACCCGCGAGCTCAGCAAGCTGGTCGACGAGCTGGTCGAGCTCGCCCTGTCCCGGCAGGGGGACGAGGCCGACGGGCCCGTCGACCTGTCCACCGTTGCGGAGCGGGCCGCCGAACGGGTCCGGCGACGCACCGGTCGGCGGGTCGAGGTGGTGGTCGGGGACGACGACGTGCCGGTGCGGGGACGGCCGCGGGCGCTGGACCGGGCCGTGACCAACCTGCTGGAGAACGCGGCCAAGTTCGACGAGGGCCGCAGCGAGCGCCTCGAGGTGCGGGTGGGCCGGGGCCGGATCGCCGTGGCCGATCGGGGGCCGGGGATCGCGCCGCGGGACGCCGAGCGGGTGTTCGACCGCTTCTACCGCGCCGACGCCGCCCGCGGCCTGCCCGGCTCCGGGCTCGGGCTGGCGATCGTGCGCGACGTCGCGGAGGGGCACGACGGCACGGTGTTCGCGGAGGCCCGCGAGGGCGGCGGGGCATGCGTCGGCCTCACCGTGGGCGAGGACCGGTTCTTACCCGGCTCCGAACCGGGACACGTCGGGGGCTCACCGACGGCCACCAGCATGGGCGGCACCTGAACGACGACCCCGGGAGCCCCATGACCTCCCCCGCCGGTCCCGCACCGGACCACTCCGAGGCGACCACCACCGCCACGCCCACCGAAGCGACCATCACCGGGACCCGCACGCGGGCGTCCGACGCGGAGCGCGAGCGCGTCGTCACCCGGCTGCACCACGCCGTCGGCGAGGGCCGGCTCGACCTCGCCGAGGCCGAGGAGCGGACCGCCGCGGCGTACGCCGCCCGCTTCCGCGACGAGCTCGACCCGCTGCTCGCCGACCTGCCCGGCGGGCCCGCCGGCGCCGAGCCCTGGTCGGCGATCTGGGAGTCCGTGGTCTGGCGCGGTCACCGGGTCGTGTGGGGCCCCGAGGCCGGCCGCCCGACCGCGCCGCAGTGCCGCACCGCCGTCGCGGTGCTGGCCGGCGCCGTGGTGTGGGTCCTGCTCTGCATGGTCGTCGGCGCCGCGGTGGTGGCCGCGTGACCGCCGCCGGACCCCGCGCCGCCCGCCTGGTCCGCCGGCCCGTGATCGTGCTGACCGCCGCCGTGCTCGGGCTCGGCGCGGCCGGCGGGATCACCGGGATGGCGCTCGGCGGCATCGGCGCGGCGGTCTCCGACGCCCCGTCCGGCCCCGCGATCTCCCGGTGGCACCACCACGACCGGTTCGACGACGACCGGTTCGACCGGGACTGATCCCACCCGCTCCCCCGACCCCGGAGAACCGTGACGACCCTCGCCGGGCTGCCCGCCCACATCCTCCTCGTGCACGCCGTGGTCGTGCTCGTCCCGCTGACCGGCCTGCTGGTGGTGGTCGAGTCGCTGTGGCCCGCAGCGCGGCGCCGGCTGGCCTGGCCGGTCGTCGGCCTCGCCGTGCTCACCCTCGTCTCGGTGCCGCTGGCGACCGAGGCCGGCGAGTGGCTCGAGCACCGGATCGCCTCGACCCCGCTGGTGCGGACGCACGCCGAGCTCGGCGACACGATGCTCCCCTGGGCAGTCGGCTTGGCCGTCGTCGCCGTGCTGCTCGCCGCACTCCACCAGCGGTCCCGCCGCGCGGAGCGGCGCGCCGCGGAGGTTGGCTCGGCGGGCCCGGAGCACCGCGCCCGTGGCCGGCTCCTGGCCGCCGCACTCGCCGTCGTCGCGGTTGTGGTCGTGGTCGGCTCTGTCGTGACGGTCTACCGGATCGGCGACTCGGGCGCCCGCGCGGCGTGGACCGGCCAGTTCAGCGCCACCCCGCTCCCCCGCGGCGGGGCCCCGGTCACGCCCGGCTGACGCCCGGGGAGGGGTGGGCCGGGGCGAGCCGGTACTCGACGGAGGCCACGACCACGCCGAGCTCGACGGCCACATGACGGCAGGACTCATCGTCCTGCCGGGCCACCCGTAACCCCCCGGCCGCACCGAGCGAGCCCCGGCCCGTGGAGATCACGAAGGGACCGGGGAGCCCGGCCGTGCTCGACGAGGACCAGGCGCTCGAACTGCTCGCCTACCTCGTCACCGCCGCCCGCACACAGGTCGACGAGGCCGCCGAGTACGGGCCGCTGCGGCTGCTGACCGCCGCGTGCCGGCTGGGTGCCGCGATCGCGCCGCGGGCCTCGGCGGCGACGGCCGGTTTCGTCGCCGGGCCGCTGGCCGCGGTCCCGGAGCTGGCGGTGCCGCGCGACGGCCGGGAGGAGTACGCCGCCCGGCTCGACGAGCTGTGCCGGGCCCTCGCCGGCCACCTCACCGAGCACTTCGCGCGGGATACCCCGTGAGCCGCACCCCGGACGGCGAGGCGGTGCTGGCCGCCATCCGCAGCCGCCGCGTGGTGCGGGCGTTGACGGACGAGCCGGTGGCCCGCGAGGACCTCGAGACCGTGCTCGACGCCGGCCGGTGGGCGCCCACGGCCGGCAACCGGCACCTGCAGCGCTTCGTCGCCACGGACGACCCGACCACGCTGCGGGTGATGCGGATGGTGTCGCCCGGGATGATTCAGCGCCCGGCTGCAGCCATCACGATCTGCACCGACCGCCCGCGGGCCGCGGCGTTCGGGTTCCCGCCGGACGCCCCGGGCCTGCACGTCGACGTCGGCACCGCGGCCGCGACCCTGCTGCTCGCGGCGCACGCGATCGGCCTCGGTGCCGGACCCGTCACCTCCTTCAGCCGCGCGGCGGTCGCGGTGGTGCTGCGGCTGCCCGACGGCTGGGTCCCGGAGATGATCGTGTGCCTCGGCCACCCCGCGCCCGGCGCCCCCGCCCCGATGCGTGCCCGCCCGCGGCTGACCTGGCGCGACCTCACGACCTGGGTGCCCTGACCGAACCCGGGGCATAACGTTGAGCGCTCAATCGTTTGCGGTACCGTCGGGGACGAGATCGGGAGGAACCGCATGGACACGCTGGAACTGGGGCTCGACACGTTCGGCGACGTGACCGTCGACGGGCAGGGCGACCGCACGTCGTACGCCCAGGTCATCCGGGACGTCGTGGAGCAGGCCGTGCTCGCCGACCGGGTCGGGATCGACGTGTTCGGGGTGGGCGAGCACCACCGCGACGACTACGCGATCTCCGCCCCCGAGGTCGTGCTCGCCGCGATCGCCGGCCGCACCGAGCGGATCAAGCTCGGCACCGCCGTGACGGTCCTCAGCTCGGACGACCCGGTGCGCGTGTTCGAGCGCTTCGCCACGCTCGACGCCGTGTCGAACGGCCGCGCGGAGATCACCCTCGGCCGCGGCTCCTTCACCGAGTCGTTCCCGCTGTTCGGCTACGACCTCGCCGACTACGAGACGCTCTTCGCCGAGAAGCTCGACCTGATGGCCCACCTGCTCGAGGAGGGCCCGGTGACCTGGGAGGGCACGGTCCGCGCCGCGCTGCGGGACCAGCAGGTGTACCCCAAGACCGAGTCCGGCCGGATCACCGCGTGGGTCGGCGTGGGCGGCAGCCCGCAGTCCGTGGTCCGTACCGCGAGCTACGGCTTCCCGCTGGTCCTCGCGGTGATCGGCGGCGACCCGGTGCGCTTCGCGCCGTACGCGGAGCTGTACCGGCGCACCCTGGAGCAGCTCGGGAGCGAGCCGCTGCCGATCGCGGTGCACGCGCCCGGCTTCGTCGCCGAGACCGACCAGGAGGCGGCCGACACGCTCTTCCCCCACGCGAAGATCGCGCTCGACCGCATCGGCCGCGAGCGCGGCTGGCCGCCGCTGACCCGCGCCCGGTTCGAGGCCGACGTCCGCGAGGGCGCCCAGCACGTCGGGTCGCCGGAGACCGTGGCCCGCAAGATCGCCCGCACGGTCCGGGCGCTGGGCCTGCAGCGCTTCGACCTCAAGTACACGACCGGCACGCTGCCGCACGCCGAGCTGATGAAGTCGATCGAGCTGTACGGCACGGTCGTCGCGCCCCGCGTGCGGGAGCTGCTCGCCGACGGGTCCGACGAGCAGCCCGACGGCATCGCGGTCTGACCGCCCCGGTCACCGGGCTCACCAGGCTGCTCACCAGGCTCACCAGGCGACGGGCAGCGCCTCCAGGCCGTAGATCGCCTTGTGCACGGCGAAGGGGACCTCGTCGTCGGCGCAGGCCAGGCGCAGGTCCGGGAAGCGCCGCAGCAGGGCGGGGAAGGCGACCCGCATCTCCATCCGCGCCAGCGGGGCGCCGAGGCAGTGGTGGATGCCGTGCCCGAACCCGACGTGCGTACCGGCCTTACGGGTGACGTCGAGCCGGTCGGGGTCGTCCGTCAGCGCGGGGTCCCGGTTGGCCGCAGGCAGGTTGAACGACACGAGGTCGCCGCGGCGGATGACCGTGCCGTCGATCTCGACGTCCCGGGTCGCCAGGCGCGGCGACCCGGAGTTCACCACGCTCAGCCAGCGCAGCAGCTCCTCGACCGCGCCGGGCACGGCGTCGGGGTCGTCGCGCACCAGCGCGAGCTGGTCCGGGTGCCGCAGCAGGGCCAGGGTGCCCAGCCCGAGCATGTTCGACGTGGTCTCGTGCCCGGCGACGAGCAGGAGGGTGGCGATCCCGACGAGCTCGGCGTCGGTGAGGTCGTCGTCGTGGTCGCGAATGAGCATGCCGAGCATGTCCTCGCCCGGGTCGCGCCGGGCCCGGGCGACCAGGTCCTGCATGTAGGTCAGCGAGTCCGCGGCGAGGGCCGCGCGCTCGTCGTCCGGCAGGGACACGTCGAGCTGGCGGCCGGTGCGGGCCTGGAACTCCTCCCGGTCCGCAGGCGGCACGCCCAGCAGCTCGCAGATGACCAGTGACGGGACGGGCAGGGCGTACTGCGCGACCAGGTCTGCGGGCGGTCCGTGGCGCTCCAGCGCGTCGAGGTGCTGGTCGACGATCTCGACGATCCGCGGTTCGAGCCGGCGCATCCGGCGCACCGTGAACTCCGGGGTGAGCATGCGGCGCAGGCGGGTGTGGTCGGGCGGGTCGAGGGCGAGCAGGTTGCCGCTGCGGTCGCCGGTGAGCTGGCGCGGGTCCCGCGAGGCGCCCACGAGATCGGCCGGCGTCCAGCCGTTCGCGAACGACTCGGCGTCGCCGAGCATCCGCCGGACGTCGGCGTGCCGGGTGAGCAGCCAGGCCGGCGGCCCGAACGGCGTCGGGACCTGGATCAGCCCCTCCTCCGCGCGCACGGCCGCGAGGTCGGGGGCGGGCCCGAACCCGTCCCTGCGCAGGGTGAGCGGCCGGTCGGTGGCCGGGACGGAAGGCCGTGCTGAGGTCACTGCGGGGGTCCTCCGGGTGGTGGGAGAGTTCGGGACGGGTCCGCGGGCCGCACCGCGCCGGGCGGCGTCCACGGAGCCAGCCAGATTCCGGTGATCGCGTCGACCAGGCCGGTCGCCGCGTCCCGCCAGGTCGCGCGCGGGGTGGGTGTGCCGTCGGCGAGCGCGCGCTCCCGCTCGGCGATCAGGTGCACCATCAGCTGGCGCACCATGGCGCCGCGCTCGGCGCGCACCTCCAGGGGCAGCGCGGGCAGGCAGGCGTTGAGGCCGTCGAGGGCCTGCAGCAGCGAGGGCGAGGACAGCGCCTCGTCGTCCATGATCTCGCGCAGCGCCGGGTCGGTGGCCAGCTGCGCACCGAAGCGGGCGAACCAGGTGGGGCTGCCGAGGGCCTCGAGGTGCTCCGTCGTGGGGTGCACCAGGCACGCGACCCAGTCCCGGACCTCGGTCGACCCGGCCACCTCGGCGACCATCGCCGCGCGGATCCGCTCGACGTCCGCGGTGTGCCGGCGGACGATCGCGCGCACCAGGTCCTGCTTGCCGCCGAAGTGGTAACCGACGACGGCGGTGTTGCCCTGCCCGGCGGCCTCGCCGATCTGCCGGTTCGACACCGCGTACACGCCGTGCTCGGCAAACAGCCGCTCGGCGGTGTCGAGGAGGAGCCCCCGCGTGGCGGCCGCCCGGCCGCCGGTCTCGCGCCTCACCCGGTCTCCCGCCTCATGCCGTCTCCCGCCCCGCCGTCCTGTCCGACCCGCCCAGTGAACCGCTCACCGCACAACTGAGTCAACCGAGTGATTTAAATTCTGCCTCTGATGACGGCGCAGCACCTCGTGCCACCCTTCGTCAAACACGTGATTGAAGTTGCACCCAGGGAGCCCCGTGCCCCCCTCCAGCCGGACCGTGCCCACCCCGGCGCGATCGTCCCCGTCCTGGCCTTCTCCGGGATCGTCGTCGCGCTCATGCAGACGGTGATCATCCCACTGGTCCCACGGCTGCCCGCCCTGCTCGGGGCGTCGTCGGCCGACACGGCGTGGGTGGCCGTGCGGGGCGGCGGCCGGTTCGACGGGCTCGGCGCGCTCGGAATCTCCGTGGCGCTCTTCTGCCTGCTCCGCGGCATCTCCAAGGGCGCCGACTGGGGCTGGGCGAGCGGCAGCACGCTCGGCCTGTTCGCCGGCGCGGTGGTCGTGCTCGGCGTGTGGGGGTGGTACGAGCTGCGCCGGCCGCAGCCGCTGGTCGACCTGCGCACGCTCGCCCGCCGCCAGGTGCTGCTGACCAACATCGCCTCGGCCGTCTACGGGTTCGCGATGTTCGCGATGTCGCTGGTGCTGCCCCAGCTCGCGCCCCGCTGAGCCCGGGCGCAGCCACGCGACGCCGGGTGATCGACGCCGGGTGATCGACGCCGGGTGATCGACGCCGGGTGATCGACGCCGGGTGATCGACGCTGGGTGATCGACGCTGGGTGATGGACCTGGCCACGGGGCGTGAACCATCCGCCGGAAGGGATGACCTCGGGCCGATCACCTGGTCTGCTCGGCACGTGCCGGTCCTGCGCGACGTCCACCCGTGGAGCGCCGTGCGGGCCGCCCTGCCGCGCGAGGGGCCGTCGGTGGTCCGGATCGTGGTCGCCGCCGCGGTCAGCTGGCAGGTCTGCGTGTGGCTCGGCGCGACCCAGCCGCCGGTCTACGCGGTGGTCGTCCCGCTCGTGGCCATCCGGGACGCGCCGGGCTCCGCGCTCAACGTGTCGCTGGCCCGGCTCGTGGGGGTGGTCGCCGGGCTCGCCCTCGGCATCGGGGTGCTGGCGTGGCTGCGGCCGTCGGCGCTCACGGTGGCGCTGGTCCTCGCCGTGGCGCTCGTGATCGGGATGGTGCTGCGCATCGGCGACACGCTGAACGTCCAGGTCGCGGTGTCCGCCCTGCTGGTCTTCGCGAACGCCGATCCCGCGTCCTACGCCGTGGCCCGGCTGTGGGAGACCGCGGTCGGGGCGGTGGTCACGGTCGTCCTGTCGCCGCTGCTGCTGCCGACGAACCCGGCGCAGTCCTTCGTCGCCGCGCTGCGCGAGGTGGCCGACGGAGCGGCCGAGGACCTGCTGCTGGCCGCGGACCTGCCGGTCGATCCGGCGGACCCGGCTCGCGAGGACCTGGCGGCCCGGCTGACCGACCGCGCCCACCGGCGCGACGACGTCGCCCGCAAGCTGCCCGGCCAGCTCGCCTCCGCGCGGCGGGCGGTGCGGCTGCACCCGCTCTGGCGCCGCCGCCACACCGCCGAACTGGCAGCGCTGGAGGAGCCGACCGCCGCCGCGCCGGAGATCACGGAGCTGGTGCGCACGCACGTCATCGACGTCGTCGAGCTCGGCCGGCGCCCGGACACCTGCGCGTGGTGGGCCGGGACGGCGCCACGAACCCGAGCGGTGGTGCGGCCGCTGGCCGACGCCGTCGCGGCCGGCCTGAAGGGCACCCCCGATCGCGACGCACTCGCCGCGGCCGCCGCAGCTCTGGAGGCACATGCGGCGGCGGACCACTCGGCGTTGGGTGGCCTGATCCGGCGCCCGTTGCGGCGCGCCGTCCGGGTGCTCACGGCCCTCTCCGGGCCCGACCGGCCCGCGGGAACGGGTGGCTCCGGGCCGTGACACACGGGATGGCGCCGGCACCCTCCGGCGCCATCCCGCCGACCCCCTCCGAGCCCCCCACTGTGGTCTACATCACTGAGCCGATCGGTTCAACGCAAGAGGGGTTGCGCCTTCGCGGCCGCGACGCCGCCCGGGCTGGCACGATGCCCGCATGGGCACGGCGCTGCGGCTGGTGGTCGGCCTGGTCGTGGTCGTCGCCGTGGCGGTCGCGCTGCTGTGGGCGATCCAGCGCCGCCTCGTGTTCCTGCCCGGCGGAGCGCCGTCGGTCGCGCCGGAACAGGTGCTGGCCGGCGGGAGCCGGCTGGCCGTCCCGACCGCGGACGGGCTCGTCCTCGCGGCCTGGCACGCCCCCGCCACCGGCCCGTCCCGCGGCGTCACGGTGCTGGTGCTGCCGGGCAACGCCGGCAGCCGCGCCGATCGCGTGCCGCTCGCCGAGGCGCTCACCGCCCGGGGGCTCGACGTCGTGCTGCTGGACTACCGCGGCTTCGGCGGCAACCCGGGGTCGCCGAGCGAGGAGGGACTGGCGGCCGACGCCCTCGCCGCGCACCGGTACCTCACCGGGAACCGCGGCATCGACCCGTCGCGGCTCGTGGTGCTGGGCGAGAGCATCGGCGCGGCGGTCGCGGCCCGGCTCGCGCAGGAGCGGCCGGTGCGGGCCGTGGTCCTGCGCAGCCCGTTCACCGAGCTCGCCGACGTGGCCGCGCGGCAGTACCCCTTCCTGCCCGTCCGGACCCTGCTGCGCGACCGGTTCCCGGTCGTCACGACGGTCGGTTCGGTGGCCGCCCCGGTCACGGTGGTGGCCGGCGGCGCGGACGAGATCGTGCCGGTGGAGCAGAGCCGCGCGGTCGCCGCCGCCGGCGGCGGCACCGCGATCGAGGTGCCGGGCGCGCGTCACAACGACCCGGAGCTCGGGTACGGGCCCGCCGTCGTCGACGCGGTCGTGCGGGCGGCCGGCTGACCCCGCCCGCAGGTCACCGGCGGCCGCGGACCACCCGGACGAACACGAGCACCATGATCACGAAGGCGACGCCCACGGCGAGCCCCAGGACCGGCCCGCCCGCGATCGCGGCCTCGGCGGTCATGCCGCACAGGATGAGCAGGCCGATCACCGCCGCCACCCGGTCCGCCCGGTGCATCGCGACGTCGCCGGCGGGCCCGGGCGGCACGGCTTCCCGGGGGCGGCCCGTCAGGCTCTGTTCGAGGCGGGCCAGGATGCGCCGCTCCCGCGCGGACAGCGGGCGCACGCCCCGGTCGTCGAGGGTCATCGTCGCCTCCCCGACACTCCAGTCGGTCGGCTCCGGCGGGACCGGAGCCGTGGTCGTCAGCGTGAGCGCGGGTCCTCGTCCGGCTGCTGCTCATGCCCCACGGTCTGCGCGACGTACTCCGAGGGTGCCGCGTGTCCCCCGCTGTGCGCCTCGACCCGCGCCCGCTCCACCAGGTGCGGGTAGTGCAGCTCGAAGGCCGGGCGCTCCGAGCGGATCCGCGGCAGTTCGGTGAAGTTGTGCCGCGGCGGCGGGCAGCTCGTGGCCCATTCCAGCGAGTTCCCGAAGCCCCACGGGTCGTCGACGGTCACCACCCGGCCGTAGCGGTAGCTGTGGAAGACGTTCCAGATGAACGGCAGCACCGAGAACCCCAGCACGAACGCGCCGATCGACGAGATCATGTTCAGGGTGGTGAAGCCGTCCGTCGGCAGGTAGTCCACGTAGCGGCGCGGCATGCCCTCGTTGCCCAGCCAGTGCTGCACCAGGAACGTCGTGTGGAAGCCGATGAAGGTGAGCCAGAAGTGGAACTTGCCCAGCGTCTCGTCGAGCATCCGACCGGTCATCTTCGGGAACCAGAAGTAGATCCCGCCGTAGGTCGCGAACACGATCGTCCCGAACAGCACGTAGTGGAAGTGCGCCACCACGAAGTACGTGTCCGAGACCATGAAGTCGATCGGCGGCGAGGCCAGCAGCACACCCGTGACCCCGCCGAAGAGGAAGGTGAACAAGAAGCCCAGGGCGAACAGCATCGGCGTCTCGAAGGTCAGCTTGCCCCGCCACATCGTGCCGATCCAGTTCACGAACTTGATGCCCGTCGGGATCGCGATCAGCAACGTCGTGAAGGAGAAGAAGGCCAGCAGCACGGCACCGGTGGCGTACATGTGGTGCGCCCACACCGCCGCCGAGAGGAAACCGATGGCGATCGTGGCGAAGACCAGCGTCTTGTAGCCGAAGATCGGCTTGCGCGAGAAGACGGGGAAGATCTCGGTGACGATGCCGAAGAACGGCAGCGCCACGATGTAGACCTCGGGATGGCCGAAGAACCAGAACAGGTGCTGCCACAGGATCGCCCCGCCGTTGGCCGGGTCGAACACGTGCGCGCCCATGTGCCGGTCCATCAGCAGCCCGAACAACGCCGAGGTGAGGACCGGGAAGGCGATCAGGACCAGCAGCGCCGTCACGAAGATGTTCCAGGTGAAGATCGGCATCCGGAACATCGTCATCCCCGGCGCGCGCAGGCAGATGATCGTCGTGATGAAGTTGACGCCGCCGAGGATCGTCCCGAGGCCGGCCACGATCAGCCCCGCCGCCCACAGGTCACCGCCGGCCCCGGGCGAGTGGATGGCGTCGGACAACGGGGTGTAGGCGAACCAGCCGAAGTCCGCCGCGCCGCCCGGCGTCAGGAACCCCGCCATCACGATCAGCCCGCCGAACAGGAACAGCCAGTAGGAGAAGGCGTTCAGCCGCGGGAACGCCACGTCGGGCGCGCCGATCTGCAGCGGCACGATGTAGTTCGCGAAGCCGAAGAGGATCGGCGTGGCGTAGAGCAGCAGCATGATCGTGCCGTGCATGGTGAACAGCTGGTTGTACTGCTCGCTCGACAGGAACTGCTGTCCGGGCCGGGCCAGCTCTGCGCGGATCAGCAGCGCCATCGCGCCACCCGCCATGAAGAAGCCGAACGACGTGACCAGGTACAGGATCGCGATGTCCTTGGGGTCCGTCGTCTTGAGCATCTTGAGGAACGTCGACCCCTTGCCCGTGCGGCGCGCGGGATAGGGCCGGGTCTCGATCGGGCGCGGCGCAACTGCGGTCATCGCTCCCCCTCGGCGGCCGGTGCCGGTTCGGGCGGCCACCGTACTGCGGTTCGGACCTGCCCGGATAGGGCCGATCGGCAGCGTCGGCCGGAAATCCTCTTCCCCGTGCAACGAATCTGATTACCTTGTTGCAGATGACCGACGCCACCATTCCCACCCTGCACGCCTGGGCCGGGGGCGACGCCGCCTTCCGGAAACTCGTCGACGCCTTCTACGACCGGGTCGAGCGCGACGACCTGCTCGCCCCGCTCTTCCCCGGCGGCGTCTCCGAGGCCCACCGCAGCCACGTCACCACGTGGTGGATCGAGGTGTTCGGGGGCGAGCCCGGCTACACCCGCGAGCACGGTGGCTACGAGGCGATGCTCGCCCACCACCGCGACCTCGGCATCACCACGGAGCAGCGCTTCCGCTTCGCCTCGCTGATGAGCCTCGCCGCCGACGACGCCGGCCTCCCGGACGACCCCGAGTTCCGCGCCGCCTTCGTCGGCTACGTGGAGTGGGGCACGCGGCTGGCCCTGCACAACTCCCGCCCCGGCGCCGACGACGTCGTCGCCCACGCCCCGGTGCCGCGCTGGGGGTGGGGGGTGGCCCCGCCGTACCAGCCCTGACCCGGGCGGTTCGACCCGGGCATCGGCGGGCGCCGTGCCGCCAAGGCGCTACACCGCGGGCGCCGCACGGTCAGGGGACCGCACCATCAATGGACGCGCCGACTCAGGGGCCGCCGTCCCAGGGGTCAGGCCGTCCCAGGAGGCCACGCCGTCTCAGGATGCCGCGCCCGTCTCAGGGCCACGCCCGTCTCAGGGCCGCCCCAGGAAACCGCGCCGCCCATGCAGGCTGCGCCGCCCCGGGCGGCCGCCGTCCAGGCGCTGCGCCGTGAGGAAGGGCCGCGCCCCCTTGAAAGGCCGCGCCGTCGCAGAGAACCGCGCCGATCTTCGGGCCGCGTATCGCGGGCCGCGCCGTCTCAGGGCCGCGCCGCCTCTAGGAACCGCCGTCGCGGGGAACCGCGGTCGCGGCGAACCGCCGTTGCGGGGAACCACGGTTTCGGGGTCTCGTCAGGGAACCGCCGTCTCGGGGCCGCGCCGTCTCGGGGAACCGAGCGTGCGCGATTGCTCACACTACGGGTTCCGCCTGGCCGCCAAAGGCGTTCGGGGCGCGCGTGCGTCGAGGACCCGAGCGTCCTCCGTCGGGCTGCGCCGTCAACGCGTGGATCTCCGCCCGACAACGCTCTCCGGCAATCACCGATCTTGCATCGCAGCAGCTCAAGCTGGTATTATCGAACACATGTTCGCACCCGGTGCCGAGGTGCCCGAAGGTCATGTCCCGGCCTTCGTGCGGGCCTGGGCCCAGGAAGCGCCCGGGGTGT